>JANJTW010000161.1 GCA_024710925.1 Rhodocyclaceae bacterium
ATTGACGTAGCCGATCTTGATCTCTGCGGCCACGGCCTGATAGGCGGGCAGCACGGCCATGACGGCGACGATCAGTGCGGCAATCTTCTTGTTCAAAGCTACATCTCCTGTTTAGAAAGTCTGTCCCATCTGGAACTGGAAGGATTGTACTTTATCGCCGTCTTGCTTGTTAAGCGGCGCTGCCACGCTGAATTTGAGCGGCCCCATCGGCGAATGCCAGACCGCCGAGATGCCCGAGCTGAAGCGGATCGGCCCGGCTTCCTGGGTATTGGTCTCCTTGCCCCAGATCTGGCCGGCATCGAGGAAGACGCCCAGGCGGAAGGACTTGTCGAGGCCGATGCCCGGCATCGGGAACAGCACTTCCGCCGTGCCGGCGATCTTGCGGTTGCCGCCGAGGCGCTCCCTCGACAGCGTGCCGTTCGCGAGCACGTCGCGCGGACCGAGGCTGGCCGTTTCGTAGCCGCGCACCGAGCCGATGCCACCGCCGAAGAAGTTCTTGAAGAACGGCAGCTCCTCGCCGCGCAAACCATCGCCGTAGGCCGCTTCCCCGCCGAGGTAGAGCGTGAGGTCCTTGCCCAGCGGAACGAAGCGCTGGAACTGGTAGTTCAGGCGATAGTAAGTCAGGTCGCCAGGCGGGGGGGCGACTTCGAACGTTATGCGCTGATAGGTGCCCTTGCTCGGATAGAGGATGCTGTCGCGACCATCCGAAGCCCAGCCGACGGTGACCGGCAGGGAGATGTTCGAATGGTCGAACTGACGGACAAAATCCTTGTAGCGCTGCGGACTGTCGTTGAAGATCTCCAGCGAGGTGCGATCAAGCCCGACGCCGAATGACAGGGATTCCTTCTCCCCGATCGGGAAGCCCCAGCGGAAACCGCCGCCGCCGGACACCGACTTGTACTGGCCGACCGACAGCGAAGTCGGGTCGGTGCGCCGGTGATAGATGTCGAAGCCCTGGCTGACCCCGTCCACCGTGAAATACGGATCGGTATAGGAGAAGGCCAGCACGCGGTTGATCTTGCCGGTATTGAGCGACAGCGAGGCGAACTTGCCGCTGCCGAACAGGTTGGCCTGGCTGATCGAGCCGGACAGGATCAGTTTTTCCGAGCTGGAGAAGCCGGCGCCGAGCGAGATGTTGCCGGTGTTCTTCTCGGTGACGGCGACGTTCACGTCGACCTGGTCGGTCGTTCCCGGCACCGGCGGCGTCTCGACGTTGACCTCGCTGAAATAGTTGGTCTTGTCGACGCGCTGCTTGGAAAGCTGAACCTTGTCGGCGTCGTACCAGGCCCCCTCGACCTGGCGCATCTCCTGACGGATCACCTCGTCGCGGGTCTTGGTGTTGCCGGTGATGTTGATCCGCCGCACATACACCCGCTTGCCCGGATCGACGAAGATGGTGAAAGCAACCTGGCGCTTCTCCTTGTCGACTTCCGGCGCCGCGTTCACGTTGGCGAAGGCATAGCCCTGCGCGCCGAGACGGTCGCTGATGGCCTTGGTCGTTTCGTTCAGTTTCTCGCGCGAGAACACCTCGCCGGACTTCACCTTGACCAGCCGGCGCAGTTCGTCCTCGGGCAGCAGCAGGTCGCCGGCCAGCTTCACCGAACTCACCGCATAGCGCTCGCCCTCGCTGACGCTGACGGTGATGTAGATGTCCTTCTTGTCCGGCGAGATCGAGACCTGGGTCGAATCGATGTTGAACTCGAGATAGCCGCGGTTCAGGTAGTGGGAACGCAGCGACTCCAGGTCGGCCGCCAGTTTCTGGCGCGAATACTGATCGCTCTTCGTATACCAGGAGATCCAGTTCGGCGTCCGCAGCTGGAACAGCGCGAGCAGGTCCTTCTCCGGGAAGGCGGTAACGCCGACGAGGTTGATCTGTTTGATGCTCGCGGCATCACCTTCATCGATGTTGAAGTTGATGGCGACGCGGTTGCGTTCGAGCGGCGTCGTCGTCGTCGTGATCGCCACCGCATACTTGCCGCGCGACAGGTACTGACGCTTCAATTCCTGCTCGGCGCGCTCCAGCGTCGCCCGGTCGAAAATGCGGCCCTCGGCGATGCCGTTGTCGCGCAGCGCCTTCTTCAGCTGGTCCTTGTCGAACTCCTTCAGGCCGACGAAGTCGATCGTGTAGATCGCCGGCCGTTCCTCGACGAAGACGACGAGCACGTCGCCCTCGACCTCCATGCGGACGTCCTTGAAGAAGCCGGTGGCGAAGAGCGCCTTGATCGACTGCGACGCCTTGTCGTTGGTCATCGTGTCGCCGACCTTGACAGGCAGGTAGCTGAATACCGTGCCGGCCTCGGTCCGCTGGATGCCTTCGATGCGGATGTCCTTGATGGTGAATGGTTCGAACGCGCCGGCGCTCGTCGCGACAATTGCCGCAATCAGACCTGCGAGCAGGTTTTTCTTCATCTTCAGCCGGAAATCAGTCTATTGATATCGTTATAGAAGGCAAACGCCATGAGCATCAGCAGGAGCGCCAGGCCGACCTGCTGCCCGATCTCCATGCTGCGTTCGGAAACCGGGCCGCGTTTGATAATTTCGACGAGATAATACATTAAATGCCCACCGTCCAGAATCGGGATCGGCAGCAGGTTGAGGACGCCGAGGCTGATGCTGACCAGCGCCATGAACTTCAGGTAATGCTCGATGCCGAGCTTCGCCGACTGGCCGGCGTAATCGGCGATCGTCACCGGTCCGGAAAGATTGCGCCAGGAAACCTCGCCGGTGAGCATCTTGCCGAGCATGACGAGGCTGAACACGGATTTGTCCCAGGTTTCGTGCAGGGCCCGGCCGAACGCGTCGACCGGGCCGTAGGCGACGACCACCGTCAGGTCGTCGCGCAACGGCGCGCTCTCATGGACCGAGATGCCCAGCCGGCCGAAGCGCTGGCCACGCTCCTCGTGCAGCTGCGGCGTCATCGCCAGCGACAGCTCCCTGTCTCCGCGCAGGATGTCCGCACGCAGGCTCCTGCCCGGCGCCGCCCGGACCAGGCGGACGACGTCCGACCAGTACTCGACGGGTTCGCCGTCGATGGCGAAAAAGCGGTCGCCGTCGCGCAGCCCCGCCCTCGCCCCCGCCTCGCCGGCGACGACCTTGCCGACAACCGGCGGCAGGCGCGGCCGGTAAGGGGTCAGGCCCAGCTGCTGGAAGGCGTCGCCCTCCCAGCCGGAGGCGCGGATGACACCGAGATCGAGACGACGCAGCGCGACCTCGTGCCGCTCGTTGATCACCTCGAGCCGCACGTCGCTTTCTTCCGCCGCCCGCTGCAACAGCTGCCAGCGCACATCCTCCCAGGTCTGCACCGGCGTTCCGGCCACCTTGACGATGCGTTCGCCATAGGCGAAACCGCCTGCCGCGGCGGCGGTCGCCGCCGGCGGGGCACCGAGGACCGGCCGCAGCTCTTCCGTGCCGTGCCAGAAGATCGCCCAATAGACGAGGATGGCGAGCAGGAAATTCGCCGCCGGACCGGCGGCGACGATGGCGATGCGTCGTCCGACCGGCTGCCGGTTGAAGGCCCGGTGCAGTTCCACCGATGCCACCGGCGCCTCGCGCTCGTCGAGCATCTTCACGTAGCCGCCGAACGGAAAGGCGCCGATGGCCCACTCCGTCCCGTCCGGCCCGAAGCGCCGCGACCAAAGCGGGCGGCCGAAACCGACCGAGAAACGCAGGACCTTGACGCCGCACAGCCGGGCCACCGCATAGTGGCCGTATTCGTGCACGACGACGAGGACGCCGATGACGACGGCGAAGGCGGCGAGATAGAACAGGAAGTCGTTCACCGGATCAGGCTCCTTCCGCCACGCGCCCGGCTCCCCGAGGGGAGCCGGAGGCCCATCCGGGCTGCCGGCCGCATCCGGTCATGCCGCAACGGCGCGGGCGAGATGCTCGCAGGCAACGGCACGGGCGCGGGCATCGGCGGCGAGCACCGCGTCGAGATCGGCCAGCGGCACGGCCGGCAGTTCGTCGAGGCAGGCGGCAATCAGCGCCGGAATGCCGGTGAACCCGAGTTCGCCGTCGAGGAAGGCCTGCACCGCCACCTCGTTCGCCGCGTTCAGCGTCGCCGGCGCGCTGCCACCGGCGCGCAGCGCGCGGAAGGCGAGCGCCAGGCAGGGAAAGCGCTGCAGGTCCGGCGCCTCGAAATCGAGACGGCCGACCTGGAACAGGTCGAGCGGGCCGACGCCGGCCTCGATCCGTTCCGGATAGGCGAGCGCGTGCGCGATCGGCGTGCGCATGTCGGGATTGCCGAGCTGCGCGATCACCGAGCCGTCGACGTATTCGACCAGCGAATGGATCACGCTCTGCGGATGGATCACCACGTCGATGCGGTCGGCGTCCATGCCGAACAGCCAGTGCGCCTCGATCAC
>JANJTW010000170.1 GCA_024710925.1 Rhodocyclaceae bacterium
TCGACCTTGACGGCGTGCGTCAGCAGCGGCGCGGTGACGATGAAGATGATGAGCAGCACCAGCATCACGTCGATCAGCGGCACCATGTTGATTTCGGTCAGCGGCGCGTCGTCGTCGCCGGATTCCATGCTGGCGAAGGCCATGTCCTGTCCTCCGTTCAGCGCACGGCAAGGCCGGGGTGGCCCGCTTCGCGCTCGTCGCCGGCGCCCTGCGCGCGCGCCAGCGCGATCACCTTCTCGCTGGTTGCGCGGGCGTCGGTGAGCATCGGCGAGGTCTTGACGCCGGTGGCGAGGAAGGCGAAGACGTCGTAGGCGAAGGAATTCAACTGCGACAGCGTGCTGCGGTTGGCGCGCGCGAAGTGGTTGTAGGCGACCGCCGCCGGAATGGCGACGGCGAGCCCGATGCCGGTCATGATCAGTGCCTCGCCGACCGGGCCGGCAACCTTGTCGAGGGTGCCCTGGCCGGACATGCCGATGGCGATCAGCGCGTGGTAGATGCCCCAGACGGTGCCGAACAGGCCGACGAAGGGGGCGGAGGAGGCGACGGTGGCGAGGAAGGTCTGGCCGAATTCGAGCTGCGCCTTGTCCTCGTCGATGGCGCGCTTCAGCGCGCGGGTGAGCAGGTCTTCCGGGTTGCCGGCGGCGATCAGGCCGGCGGTGCTGCATTCGCAGCCGCTCTTCGTCCGGTTGTGCTGCTCGATGGCGGTGAAGCCGTGGTGCACCAGGTGCGAGAACGGCTCGGTCGTGCCCTGCTCGCGGATGCGGGCGGCCACTGCCTCCAGGTTCGGCGCTTCCCAGAAGGCCTTGAGGAACTCGGTGCTCTTCCGGCGCATGCGCAGGCCCTGCACGCCCTTGGTGGCGATCAGGTACCAGCTGCCGATCGAGGCGATCAGCATCAGCGCCAGGACGATGCGGGCGACGATATCGGTATGGGCGAGGAAGTGGGCGAAGCCCAGCGGGTTGTCCATGACGGCCTTTCAGTTCTTCAGGTTGAATACGATGGGAACGAGCACCCAGGCGGCGACCGGCTCGTCGCCGCGCTTCGCCGGCACGAAGCGCCAGCGGCGGACGGCGTCCTGCGCCGCCTGGTCGAGGCGCGGCGAGCCGCTCGTCGTCTTGACCTCGACCTGCGAGGGCGATCCGTTCGGCTCGACGTGCACGCGCAGCACGACCTTGCCTTCCTCGCCCATGCGGCGCGAGATCGGCGGGTAGGCCGGGGCGGGGTTGGACAGGTAGTCGGCGTCGAAGCGCGGCTGGCTGACGGCGACCGGTGCCGGCGGAGCGATGGGGGCCGGTGTGGCGGCGGGGGCCGGGGCGGGCGGCGCCGGCGGCGTTTCGTGGACGACCGGCGCCTCGGCGACGGTGGCGGCTGCCGCCGGCGCGGCGAGCACTGGTTGCGGCGCCGGCTTCGGTGCGGCCGGCCGGCGCGGGACGGGCTTCGGCTCGGGCGGCCGCGGCTGCGGCTGCGGTTTTGGCGGCACCTCCGCGGGCTGCGGCGCGGCTGGCGTCAGGATGTCCACGGTCAGCGTCCGCATCGCCGCCGGCAGAGGCACCACCTGCAGGCTGGCGAGCAGGGCCAGCACGCCAGCGTGGGCGCCGGCGATGAAGAGAACGGTGCGCAGCGACAGGCGCGGCCGGGTGGCGTAGGGCAGGGCGGCGAATGAAGCGGCGGGTTGGGCGGCAAGCGTATCCATGGGCGTCGTCGGTGACTGCGGTCCGCGGTCCGGACCGGTTTTCCGTCGTCCCGGGGCGACGGAAAAAAACGCGTGGCTTGCTTGCCCGAGGGCTGGCTGGCTGGCGAAACGAGCGAGAGAAAACGTGGGGGGAACGAATCCTCGCCGAGGGATTCTTTGTGTCTACTTCGTGAGGATCAGCTTGTTGTCCTTGGTCACGCGCAGCGTGTAGCGCTGCTCGCCATGTTCGATCTCGATGGTGCGGTGGCCGCGCAGCAACTGGTGGCTATCGACGCGCGGCGGCAGATCGGCAGCGGTCGGTGCGGCGGCGGGGGCGGACGGGTTCGGGTTCGGCTGCATCGTTGGCTCCGGAGTCGCGGGTGCGGAATGCCCGGGGCTGGGGCTCCGCTGTCCTGAAAACGATCAATAATGAGAATGGTTCGCATTATGCAAGCGAGCGATGCCGGCGTCAACTCCTTTCGGCGGGGCGCTTCCCCGGTGCGATAATCGTCCGCCATTTCCCGGGGGCTGCCGGGGGTGTCTCGCGAATGTGGCAAAACCGAGGTGGCATGGGCTTTTCCGACGGATTTCTGTATAATGGCGGCCCTTCGGCAAACAGTTCTCGAGAAAGAAAGCGTCATGGCCCTCAACAACGTCCCTTCCGGCAAGTCCCTTCCCAATGACTTCAACGTGATCATCGAGATTCCGGCGCACGCCGATCCGGTGAAATACGAGGTCGACAAGGAAACCGGCGCCATCTTCGTCGACCGCTTCATGGGTACCGCCATGCACTACCCGTGCAACTACGGCTACATCCCGCACACCATCGCCGGCGACGGCGATCCGGTCGATGTGCTGGTCGTCACTCAGTTCGCGCTGCCGCCGGGCGTCGTCGTCCGCTGCCGCCCGGTCGGCATGCTGGGCATGACCGACGAGGCCGGCGCCGACGCCAAGGTGCTCGCCGTGCCGGTGGACAAGCTGACGCCGATGTACCGCAACGTCGAGAGCCCGCGCGACCTGCCGCAGATCACGCTCGACCAGATCGCGCACTTCTTCGAGCACTACAAGGATCTCGAGCCGGGCAAGTTCGTCAAGATCGAAGGCTGGTTCGG
>JANJTW010000019.1 GCA_024710925.1 Rhodocyclaceae bacterium
ACCTGTTCCGCGCCGGCGAAATCCTCGGCAGCATGCTCAACACCATCCACAACCTGCACTACTACCAGACGGTGATGCGCGAGCTGCGCGCGGCGATCGAGAGCGGCACGCTGGCCGCGCACGTCGCCCGCTTCCACGCCGACCGCGCGCACGCCGCGCGCTGATCCGCGCCGCCGCCGGCACCGCCAGCCGGCGCTCAGGGCATCTGCGACAGATAGTCGGCGACCGCCTTCGCTTCCATCTCGGTCAGGCGCGAGGCGACCAGGTGCATGGCCTGGTTGTCGTTGGTCCGCGTGCGCTGGTTGAACTCCTTCAGCTGCGTCAGCAGGTAGCGCGAGTTCTGCCCGGCCAGCCGCGGCAGCGTCGTCGTGCCGTGGCCGTCGGCGCCGTGACAGTCGGCGCAGGCCGGCACGCCGGACCAGCTGTTGCCCTTGCGGTAGATGTAGCGCCCGACGGCGAGCAGATCCTCGTCGCTGACGCGGTGCTGCTTCGTCGGCTGCGCGGCGAACCAGGCGGCGAGTGCGGCGATTTCCTCCGGCGTCAGTTCGGCGACCTGCGGCGTCATCGTCTCGCTTTTGCGCTTGCCGGACTTGAAATCGTTCAACTGCTTCACCATGTATTCCGGGTTCTGCCCGGCCAGCGACGGGAACAGCGGCGAGACCGACTGCCCCTTGTCGCCGTGGCAGGTCGCGCACTGCGTGGCGACGCGTTCATCGGCGCTCATGGCCAGGGCGCCGGCGCTGGCCAGCGAAAGGGCGGCGGCCACCGCCAGGAAACGGCTCTTCATTCTCTTTTCCTCTCGTATCGGGCTGGGGATCGGATCGAATATTAGCAAACGGGGAATTGCGCCGCTTTTTACGTACATTCCCTCAGCCGGGAGGCCGCCGGCCAAGTGATACAATGCCCGACTTTTGCAACAATCAATGGAGACAACCCGTGCTGATTAGCGCCGCTTACGCCCAAGCCGCCGGAGCCGCCGAGCCGACCGGCAGCCTGATGCAGTTCCTTCCGCTCATCCTGATGTTCGTGGTTCTGTGGTTCCTGATGATCCGCCCGCAGCAGAAGCGCGCCAAGGAGCACCAGGCGATGCTCAACGCGCTGGCCAAGGGCGACGAGGTCGTCACCGGCGGCGGCATCGCCGGCCGCGTCGCCAAGATCGGCGAAAACTACATCACCGTCGAGATCGCCGAAGGCGTCGAGATCAACGTGCAGAAGCCGGCCATCGCCCTGACCCTGCCCAAGGGCACGCTGAAGAGCCTGTAAGGAAGCAGGAGCGCGGGGGCGCAGGCGCCAGCGCCCGCCCCCTTCTCCTGTCCGCCCCTCCTCTCCCCGCTGAATCATGAACCGATACCCGCTCTGGAAGTACATCACCGTCGCCGTGGCCCTGGTGATCGGCTTCATCTACACCCTGCCGAACTTCTTCGGCGAATCGCCCGCCGTCCAGGTATCGAGCGTCAAGGCGACGATCAAGGTCGACACGCGCACGCTCGAACGCACCGAGGCGGCGCTGAAGGCCGCCGGCATCGGACACGACGGGATCTTCCTCGACCCGAACGGCGTCAAGGTCCGCCTGAAGACGACGGACGTCCAGCTGCAGGCCAAGGACATCCTCGAAAAGCAGTTCAACCCGGACCCGCAGGACCCGCAGTACGTGATCGCGCTGAACCTGCTCTCGGCCTCGCCGCAGTGGCTGACCAACATGAACGCGCTGCCGATGTACCTCGGCCTCGACCTGCGCGGCGGCGTCCACTTCCTGCTCCAGGTCGACATGCAGGGCGCGACGACGAAGCGCCTCGACGCCACCGCCGCCGACCTGCGCACGCTGCTGCGCGACAAGAACATCCGCCATGCCGGCATCGGCCGCGAGGGCGACCGCATCGTCGTCCGCTTCCGCGAAGGCGAGGCGCGCGACAAGAGCCGCAACGCCATCGCCGACAACCAGCCCGACCTGCAGCTCACCGAACAGGGCGAAGGCAGCGAACTGCGCCTCGTCGCGGCGCTGAAGCCGGAGGCGCTGAAGCGCATCCAGGAAGACGCGATCAAGCAGAACATCGTCACGCTGAACAACCGCATCAACGAACTCGGCGTCGCCGAGCCGGTGATCCAGCAGCAGGGCGCCGACCGCATCGTCGTCCAGCTGCCGGGCGTGCAGGACGTGGCCAAGGCCAAGGACCTGATCGGCCGCACGGCGACGCTGGAAGTGCGCATGGTCGATGACGCGGCGACGCAGAGCGGCACCACCTTCGGCGTCGACATCGTCCCCGAGCGCAACCGCGACGGCAGCGAGAATCCGGTCGCGCTGAAGAAGCAGGTGGTACTCACCGGCGACCGCTTCACCGGCGCCGAGGCCACCTTCGACCAGAACCAGCAGCCGGCCGTCTCGGTCAACCTCGACGCCGCCGGCGGCCGCGTCATGCGCGACGTGACGCGCGAGAGCGTCGGCAAGCTGATGGCCATCGTCCTCTACGAGAAGGGCAAGGGCGAGGCGATCTCGGTGGCGCGCATCCAGGGCGAATTCAGCAACCGCTTCCAGATCACCGGCCGCTTCTCGCCGGAAGAGACGACGCGGCTGGCCATCCTGATCCGCTCCGGCTCGCTCGCCGCGCCGATGGAGATTGTCGAAGAGCGCACCATCGGCCCGTCGCTCGGCGCCGAGAATATCAAGAAGGGCTTCGACTCGACGCTGTGGGGCTTCGCCGCCATCGCCGCCTTCATGATCGCCTACTACATGCTGTTCGGCCTGATCTCGGTGACGGCGCTGGCCGCCAACCTGCTCTTCCTGGTCGCGCTCTTGTCGATGCTGCAGGCGACGCTGACGCTGCCCGGCATCGCCGCCATCGCGCTGACGCTGGGCATGGCCATCGACGCCAACGTGCTGATCAACGAGCGCATCCGCGAGGAACTGCGGAACGGCGCGACGCCGCAGGCAGCCATCGCCGCCGGCTACGAGCGCGCCTTCGACACCATCCTCGACTCGAACGTGACGACGATGATCGCCGGCCTGGCGCTACTCATCTTCGGCTCCGGCCCGGTGCGCGGCTTCGCCGTGGTGCACTGCCTGGGCATCCTGACCTCGATCTTCTCCGCCGTCGTCGTCTCGCGCGCGCTGGTGAACATCGTCTATGGCCGGCGCAAGAAACTCACCTCGCTGGCCATCGGCCAGGTCTGGAAACCCGGCAACAACGCCGCCGCGGCGCAAGCCGGCAAGTAAGGGACGATTGAGGACAACGCATCATGGAATTCTTCCGCATCCGCAAAGACATCCCCTTCATGCGCCACGCGCTGGTGTTCAACGTCATCTCGTTGCTCACCTTCCTGGCGGCGGTCTTCTTCCTCGCCACGCGCGGCCTGCACCTGTCGGTCGAATTCACCGGCGGCACGCTGGTCGAGGTCGCCTACGAGCAGGCCGCCGATCTGGAGAAGATCCGCGGCGCGCTGCGCGATTCGGGCCACGCCGACTTCGCCGTGCAGAACTTCGGCTCGTCGCGCGACGTCCTCATCCGCCTGCCGCTGAAGGCCGAGCAGAACACCGCGCGCATGGGCGAGGCGGTGATGGCCGCACTCGACAAGGACGTGCCGGGCGCCAAGCTCTCGCGCGTCGAGTTCGTCGGCCCGCAGGTCGGCAAGGAACTCGCCGAGAACGGCGCGCTGGCACTGCTGCTGGTGATCATCGGCATCGTCGTCTACCTCGCGATGCGCTTCGAATGGCGCTTCGCGGTGTCGGCGATCATCGCCAACCTGCACGACGTGATCATCATTCTCGGCTTCTTCGCCTTCTTCCAGTGGGAGTTCTCGCTCTCCGTGCTGGCGGCGACGCTGGCCGTGCTCGGCTACTCGGTGAACGAGTCGGTGGTCGTCTTCGACCGCGTCCGCGAAACCTTCAAGAAGGTGCGCGGCCTGACCACGCCGCAGGTGCTCGACCACGCCATCACCAGCACCATCAGCCGGACGATCATCACGCACGGTTCGACGCAGATGATGGTGCTGTCGATGCTGATCTTCGGCGGCGAGACGCTGTACTACTTCTCGCTGGCGCTGACCATCGGCATCTGCTTCGGCATCTACTCCTCGGTGCTCGTCGCCGCGCCGCTGGTGATGTGGCTCGGCGTCTCGCGCGAGCAGTTCGTCAAGCCGAAGAAGCAGGTCGAGGGCGCCAACGAGGACGGTGCCGTCGTCTAACAGCCCGCAGCGCACTTCGCAAGAAAAGGCGGGCCGACGGTCCGCCTTTTCCTTTTCTGCAAGGAGAAACGAGATGAACGACCTCCGGCGCATCCGCGTCTGGGACCTGCCGACGCGGCTCTTCCACTGGAGCCTGGCCATCCTCGTCGTCGTCGCCGTCGTCACCGGCAAGGCCGGCGGCAACCTGATGGACTGGCATGGCCGCGCCGGCCTGGCCATCGTCGGCCTGGTCGCCTTCCGCCTCGCCTGGGGCCTGCTCGGCTCGACCTACGCCCGCTTCGCCAGCTTCTTCCCGACGCCGGCGCGCCTCGTCGCCTACCTGCGCGGCGAATGGCGGCAGCCCGGGCACAACCCGCTCGGCGCCCTCTCCGTCCTCGCGCTGCTGGCACTGGTCGCCTTCCAGGTCGGCAGCGGCCTCGTCGCCAACGACGATATCGCCTTCCGCGGCCCGCTCTTCGAACTGGCCGGCAAGGCCCTCTCCGACCGGCTGACCGGCCTGCACAAGGGTTCGACCAACCTGCTCCTGGCGCTGATCGCGCTGCACGTCGCCGCCATCGTCTGGTACGCGCGCGTGCGCCGGCAGAATCTGGTCAGGCCGATGCTCACCGGCTGGCAGGAAACGGCGCACGGCCGCCCGGCGACCGGCGGCGGCCCGGCGGCGCTGGCCGTGGCGCTGATCGTCGCCGGCGGCGCGGTACACGCCGCCGCCGGCGGCTGGTTGCCGCCGCCGCCCCCGCCAGCACCGCCGGTAGCGACACCGGCCTGGTAGGCGGTCCAACGAAAAAGCCGGGGAATCCCCGGCTTTTCTCATTCGGCGACGGCCCCGTCACCAGTCCTTCCTGAACTTGTGGCCCCGGCCGCGGCGATGCCGCTTAGCCTGCGCCGCAAATTCAGGAAACCCCTCAGTCTTTCCTGAATTTGTCGTGGCAGGCCTTGCACGATTCGCCGACCTTGCCGAAGGCGCCCTTGATCGCCGCGACGTCGCCCGACTCGGCAACCCTCGCCAGTTCGTTGGCCTCCTTGTTGAAGGCCATCGCCACCTTCTTCACCTCTTCCGGCTGCTGGAAGAACTCCGGCTTGACACGGGTCTTCTCGCCGGCGACGTCCTTGTCGGTGCCCGGGCCGTAGAGCGCGCCCATGCCGGAGTTGGCGGTGGCGGCGATCAGGCGGGCGGCGGCCAGCACCTGTTCCTTGTTGTACGACTGCGGCGCGTCGACGACCTGCGCCTTGATCTTGCCCATGTTCCACGCCATGAAGCTGTAGCCGGCCTTGCGGAACTTGATCATCTCCTCCGGCTTCAGCGCCTGCTGGGCCATCGCGGCACCGGCGACGGCGAAGAGGGTGAAGGCGGCGGCGATGCGGGTTCTGTTCTTCATCGGGAATTCTCCATTGCGGTTGTCGGGAAGGAAGCCGTTTTGCGGCCGCGGAAGTATATCGTCGATTCCTGATATACGAGAACTTGATTCAACTCATATCGAGCCCGCGCCGGAGGCACTAGGCTGGCCCGTCCACCAGAAGATCCGCACGCAGGGGAGGCGCGCATGCAGACCATTTCCAGCAACCGACTCGAACCGATCGAACGCGCCAGCCGCGACGAAATCGCGGCCTTGCAGACCGAGCGCCTGCGGGCGACGCTGCGCCGCGCCTACGATAACGTCCCGGCCTACCGTCAGAAGTTCGACGCCGCCGGCGTCCATCCCGACGACCTGAAGACGCTCGCCGACCTTTCGAAATTCCCCTTCACGACCAAGCAGGACCTGCGCGACAACTACCCCTACGGGATGTTCGCGGTGCCGATGCGGGACGTCGTGCGCATCCACGCTTCCAGCGGCACCACCGGCAAGCAGACGGTCGTCGGCTACACGAAGAACGACCTCGACATGTGGGCCAACGTCATGGCCCGCTCGCTGCGGGCGGCCGGCGCCGGTCCCGACGACATCGTCCAGATCGCCCACGCCTACGGCCTGTTCACCGGCGGCTTCGGCGTCCACTACGGCGCCGAGCGGCTCGGCTGCACGGTGATCCCGATGGGCGGCGGGCAGACCGCGAAACAGGTGCAGCTGATCCGCGACTTCAAGCCGACGATGATCGTCGCCACGCCCTCCTACGCGCTCAACGTCGCCGACGAATTCGTCCGCCAGGGCCTCGACCCGGCGGCCTGCTCGCTGCGCATCGGCTGCTTCGGCGCCGAGCCCTGGGGCGAAGGCATGCGCGGCGAGATCCAGACGCGGCTGGGCATCGACGCGATGGACCTCTACGGCCTCTCGGAAGTCGTCGGCCCCGGCGTCGCCTGCGAATGCATCGAGGCCAAGGACGGCCCGGTGATCTGGGAGGACCATTTCTACCCGGAGGTGATCCACCCGGAAACCGGCGCGGTGCTGGAAGACGGCGACGTCGGCGAACTGGTGTTCACCTCGCTGACCAAGGAAGCGCTGCCGGTGATCCGCTACCGCACGCGCGACCTCGCCCGCCTGCTGCCGCCGACGGCGCGCTCGTTCCGGCGCATGAGCAAGGTCGCCGCGCGCTCCGACGACATGCTCATCATCCGCGGCGTGAACCTCTTCCCCGGCCACATCGAGGAACTGATCCTCAAGCAGCCGCAGCTGTCCGGCCACTACCTGCTGGAAATCTTCCGCGAAGGCCCGCTCGACCAGATGGAAGTGCTGGTCGAAGTGAAGCCGGAATTTGCGCACGCCAGCGGCGAGATGAAGCAGGCGACGGCGAAGGGGTTGCAGCACGAGATCAAGGGCTGGCTCGGCGTCAGCACGCGCGTCAGCATCCTCGACCCGGGGCACCTGCCACGGCCGGAAGGGAAGGCAAGGCGGGTGATCGACAAGCGGACGCTGTAATTCCTCGGATTACGACACACAACGCCTCGGTTCTTGTATATGCTGTTAGCAACATCAATTTAACTGGGAAAGAAAGCAAAGGACGCGTATGTCATTCCCGGAAGTCCCAGTTACCAAACTCGACGATTCCGGTGCAATCATCATCGACGTTGGGACCCTAAGCAGCCTCTCTGCTCTGCATAGAGCACTCGCCCCCGCCCTAAAGAACTACAACGCACTTTTTCGCAAGGGCGAAAGACCATCGGTTGTCTTTGACTTGACGAACGTGCAACCGGGCCGGATTAGCATGGCCGCATTGACAGCTCTATTATCAACCGCCGACCGCCTGCGCCCATTTTCCGGCACATCCGCCCAAGTGCGCCTCAACTGGAACCCCAATGTATTTGGATTTTTTCATGACATAGGGTTTTTCAGACTGGCCACAGAAAGAGATTTGTTTGACTTGCCCGACGAATTAATGGGTGGATACGCAGTCGGCAAGACCAACCCGAATACTCAGTTGCTTTTCTTTGAGAATCGCATTAATTCGGACATCACTGCTCGATATGATTTACCGGAACTCAAAGACGCTGTTCGGCAAGAGGTAAAAGAGGCGCTACTAATGATGTGTGGCGCGCTTTTTCGGTCAAGCCGGCACAGCGCAACTCTCCCCGTTGAGCTGCGAGATCAAATTGCCGTCACATCTGCTGAGCTTGTTGTAAATGCTCAGCTTTGGGGAAATTCAAATGCTTACGCAGGACTGCAGCGCTCCCCGAGAGGAATTACAGTTTGCGTTTGCGATAGTGGCGTTGGATTTTACTCGTCACTTTATAGAAATACCCCAAAGAAGCCGCCCAATACCCAACTAAACGGGCACCTAGATTCTCTACTGCTCGGATGTGTATTAAACAATGAAGACTTCGGTCTGCGCAGAGCCATCGATATGGTGACGCGGTTCAATGGGTGGGTATCAACGTCTTCTTATTCTGCAGAAATTCTCTGGCAATCCACCCTATGGAAAGAATGGCTCGCAGTCTATGGAGCGTGCTGTTATACCGATCAGGGAATTGAGCAGGCTTCAAGAGATTTTTTGAATCGATATCGAATTAGGCGTGGTGAATACGACTCTGCATCCCACGGTTATTGTAAGCAGTGGGATACCCCTTTGCGGGGATCACGGATCAGTTTCGAAATTCCGCTAAATAGCGGCAATTAAGGCAGCAAGAATGGCCACTTCACCTACCGTTGATACATTTCTGGATCACACAGATTTTGTATATTCCAGGATGGTCGGGATTGCCTGGAATGCAAACCGTCTCCTGCAACCTACCGTTCTTACGGCTGACGCAGGGAATGCCCTACTTGGATGCGTTCAGAACAAGAGACCCGAGGCCCCTATCGTACTAAATTGCAAGGGAATTTCGACGATAGAAGACCATGCTTTATCTGCATTCAAAGAATATCTCAAACAAACAGGCAGACAAGCGATCATCCTGATTCCTTCATCTCAAGATCAATTGGGCAAAGAGGTAGATAGCGAATTAGGTGAAGTTTTTTCTCAGAAACACCGCATTGATACAACACATGCACATATTTACGGGAAACAAGACGTAACATCAGGACAGGTCGCTGCAGTTATAGAAGGAGCCAAAAAGCTCGAACAGTCCTTCGTTACAAAAGTAATTAGTGAGAGCTACCGCGCTTTTGACAAGCCGGAAAGATTGGAATCCACCCCACTAATTGCTTCTGGTGTCTTGAATGCGCGCTCACTTATTAGCGACCCAAGGAAGTTTATTTGGATTTCGTTGCTTCTCGCTGATGCTTTCCAAGCGGTTGTTAACGAAGCCAAACCTCGAACCGTGAGGATACTCGCCGTCAGCCTAAGAGGAGGTCCGTTTGCTGCTGCGGTCCGGGTCTTATCGGACACGTTATCCCCAACGCTAGAGATCGTTGATCACATCGGCCCTCGACATGAGGTGCTCGAGGACCAGCGTTTTGTATGCGACTTTACAGGGGGAGAGTACGTGCTGGTGGGAGATTTCGTCATCGGTGGAACAGAAATCAAGATTGCGCGCGCATATGCGCTAGCAAAGGGGGCAAAACTAAATTGCGCTGTTGCAATCGGATCGTTCCTAGATCCAAGTGCATACTCACAGACAGTTACCTTGCGATCCCTAGTACAACTTCCAGAAGTCGTACCTGAATTGAAGTATGAGTTTAAGTAATGGACAGTAAGCCAATGGATCAAACGTGGAACATTCTCCATGTGACAGATTTCCACATTGAGGCCCCGGATGGGTGTAAGGAAGTTTTACGCACTCGCTACTACGACGAATATTTGCAAGGCCTTATTGAGCAACTTCTAGCGACTGGCCAACAAATCGACGCCATCTTTGCCACTGGAGATTTTATTCAGAAAGGCAATACGGCCAATTTTTCGCATGCTGCAAAAATCCTCGAACACCTCGCAGAAAAACTTGGAGTTGACCGTGACAACTTAGTGGTATGCCCGGGCAATCACGACATTTCTCGTGAATTGGATGCGATGAACGATATCGAGAACGCGCGCATTGCATTTAACGAATTTGCCTCTAATTTTGGCAATAAGGGATTAAAGCGAGCGGGGCCAAGAGCCGGCACACTCAAGTTATCAAATGGAATTGCAGTGCTCACGCTCGATTCGACAATCGGCGCACGTGGAAAGAATGAGCCCGGGTCGCTAGATTCAGACGAAGTCGACTCAGCCATGAGTCTAGTTAAGCAATTGACTCTAGATGATAGCGGTCTACTGGTAGTGATTAGCCATCACCCCTCTGGAGTCGATAAGCGGCTTGATGCACCGTTCGACGAAGACGATCCCTCTTGGTACGCAAAGCACATCTGGTCGAAAGGAGAGCCGCTGTATGACAGAATACTTCGCCTCTCCCGTCGCCCTGTTCTTTGGTTGTCGGGAGACATCCATAGAGATTGGTACGTTGCGGCAGAACACATGCACTCTGTTGCAACCGGCAGGCTCGGCACATCAACGGATGCCCCTTCCTCGCAAGTACGGCGCCAAGCAAGACTGATCACTATTAGTAGCAATGCAGATGGTCATAGCCAGCTATTTGAATATGTTGTTCCCGGCCATACTGATCAGGTTCATATTGGAAGATGGGAAGCAAAACAACGCGCACCTGATAAATACAGCAGAGGTGACACGACGGCATCACCAGTCGCGATTGCTACGACCGTAGCTCCTCCAGTGGACACGCGGATTGCTTCAACGACCGTGAATAAAACAAAGGCCACGCAGGCCCCTCTGATAGAAATCTTCTCACCAGATTTACAGAAAAAAATTCTTGAGACGATCGCGTCGAATAACCTCTACTACGTAGGCAGGTTTGCCACAAACGACAACGAGTCTTCACTGTCATGGGTGTCAATCGGCGAAGTGCTGGACAACGGAGAGCTTCTGCTCTCCGTTGTGACCGAGATGGCAAAAGTTGCCCACCAGAAGGTTCGGCCAGAGAGTAGAAATGATGCCGCATTCATTGGTATAGACAGTTGGGGGGCAATCATCGCCAGCCAACTATCAGTCATGACGGGAATCGGCAACTACTGTATCGCAGCCCGAGCTGAGGGGCTAACCCACACGGCATCGGAAAAAATTAGCGAAACTGTTATCCAAGCCATCAACACAAAAAAGCACATTATTCTGGTGACTGACGTTATCGGTTCTGGCCGATCAACCAGATACGTATACGACAGTCTTGTTAGGTCTCTGGATCATCCAGATGAGGCTAACTGGGGAATATTCTCAGTAATTTGTGATGATCAGTGCCCCCGAAACAGTCGGCTCGATTTTGCTTCGGCTTGCCTTACGGCCTGCAAAGACTTGCGGATGCCAATTCTCAACAACAATGACCTCCCACCAGAATCCATATTGAGGCCTGACATCTCATTCCTACGAGCAAAAGGCGGGTGTTGTTCATAGCCCCTTCGCCTTTACTGAAAGAATTCAAACTCACACCACCAACCAAAAAAATAGGCTCTGTTCGCATCGGCTGATGATTGCTCAAGCTTGGATAGCCAAGATCAGAAACAGTGCGGGATTCGAGGCAGGGTCGGCGGACCGGTCGAGGGCGCGGAACCAGCCGAGATAGTGAGCCAGGTAGCGCGTAGCGATGCCCTTGAATCGATGCATCCAAAGCTTGAGTCGGCTATCGAAGGCATTGACGTTCTGGATGTGCCAGGCACCTCGCACCCGACAGCCCGCAGCGACATTGATGGCGTGGTGCTCGACGCCCAGCGAGCGCGCGGCAGCCGCCAGGGCGCTGCTGCCATC
>JANJTW010000034.1 GCA_024710925.1 Rhodocyclaceae bacterium
CGACACCTTCGACATCAAGCGCGGCGGGCTGATTCCGATCGTCGACCTGGCCCGCATCCACGCGCTCGCCGCCGGCCGCGCCGAGATCGGCACCGTCGCCCGCCTGCGCGCCGTCGCCGGCACGCCGACGCTGTCCGCCGAGGGCGCGCTTGAGCTGGAAGAGGCCTTCGAGTTCCTCGGCGGCCTGCGCCTGCGCCACCAGGCGGAACAGATCCGTCGCGGCCTGCCGCCGGACAACCACATCGCGCCGGCGGCGCTGACCGCGCTCGAACGCACCCAGCTGAAGGCGGTCTTCGCCGTCGTCGGGCGCCAGCAGGAAACGCTGGCGCACCGCTACCGCCTGCGCAGCGAATGAACGCCGGCGCGTTCCTCGACCGGCTGCTGGCGCCGCTCCTCGGCACCGACTTCCGGCGCCGGCGGCTGCTGGCGCGGGCGCCGGCCGGCCCGTTGCGCGACTTCCTCGCCGTGCCGCCGCCCGCCGCCGACTGCCGCTGCGACGCCGTCCCCTACCTCGCGCTCGACCTCGAAACCACCGGCGGCGATCCGGCGCGGGACGAGATCGTCAGCTTCGGCTGGGTCGCCGTCGACGGCGCGCGCATCGATCTCGCCACGGCGCGCCGGCGCATCGTCCGCCTGGCCGGCGCGATGACGCCGGCGTCGGCGACGGTGCACCGCATCACCGACGACGAGGCCGCTGCCGGCGTGCCGCTGGCCGACGCCCTCGGCGAGCTGCTGACGGCGCTCGCCGGCCGCGTGCTGATCGCCCACCACGCGCGCACCGAGCTCGGCTTCGTCGCCGCCGCCTGCCGCCGCGTCTACGGCGGCGACATCGTCGTGCCGGCGGTGGACACGCTGGCCATCGCCGGCCGCCGGCTGGCCCGCGCCGGCCAGCCGCCGCCCGGCAGCCTGCGCCTCGGCGCGCTGCGCCGGCAATACGGCCTGCCGCGCTACCCGGCGCACGACGCGCTGTCCGACGCGCTGTCGGCGGCCGAGCTGTTCCTCGCGCTGCTGGCCGAGGCGCCGGAGCCGCCGCCGCTGCGCGCGTGGCTCAAACGCGATTAGGCAGGGCGGCGAAAGCGGTTCCCTGCTAATATTTGCCCGCTCCCCGCCGATAACATAACGATAGAGACTCCCCGGACAAAGGATCCCCGGATGGCTGGCGCAGTACCTCTCCGCAAGCGTGACGGCGATCGCTCGTCGATCGGGCACGACCTCGCCTTCACCACCGAACTGGTGCGCCAGCTCGTCGTGCCGACCTTCGTCCTCGACGCGCAACACCGGGTGATCGTCTGGAACACCGCCTGCGAGAACCTGACCGGCATGCCGGCGCAGGACGTCCTCGGCAGCCGCCACCACTGGCGCGCCTTCTACGGCGTCGAGCGGCCCTGCCTGGCCGACCTGATGATCGACGACCGACTCGACGAACTCGGCAACTTCTACCCGATCCACCACCGCGCCGACGACATCGGCAACGGCGTGCACACCGAGAACTGGTGCGTGATGCCCCTCCGGGGCACGCAGCTTTACCTGGAGATCGACGCCGGCCCGATCCGCGACGGCGACGGCAACCTGATCGCCGTCGTCGAGACGCTGCGCGACATGACGCAGCGCGAGAGCATGGAGAGCCGGCTGCGCACGATGTTCGAGTCGTCGCCGGACCCGGTGTGGATCATCGAGGAGGGCCGCTTCGTCGAGTGCAACGACGCGGCGGTGACGATGCTCGGCTACGCCAGCAAGCGCGACTTCCTCGACACGCACCCGTCGCAGCTGTCGCCGCCGGTGCAGCCGGACGGCGAGGATTCGTTCAGCAAGGCCGAGCGCATGCTGGCGCTGGCGCGCGAGAAGGGCCTGCACCGCTTCGAGTGGATCCACACGCGCGCCGACGGCACCGATTTCACCGCCGAGGTGACGCTGTCGGTGATCGACCTCGCCGGTCGCCAGGCGATCTACTGCGCCTGGCGCGACATCTCCGACCGCAAGCACGCCGAGGAGGCGCTGCGCCTCTACGCCAAGGTCTTCGAGAACAGCGGCGAGGCGATCATGATCACCGACCGCCACAACCGCATCGTCGCCGTGAACGCCGCCCTCGTCCGCGACACCGGCTACACGCTGGCAGACCTGCAGGGCCGCGACCCACGCGTGCTCGCGTCGCACAAGACGCCGCGCGAGACCTACCAGACGATGTGGACGACGCTCAAGGAAACCGGCTACTGGCAGGGCGAGCTGTGGGACCAGCGCAAGGACGGCGTGACCTATCCGAAGTGGGCGGCGATCTCGGCCATCCACGACGAGCAGGGCGAGCTGACCAACTACATCGCCAGCTTCACCGACATCAGCGAACGCAAGGCGGCCGAGGCGCGCATCGACCACCTCGCGCACCACGACGCGCTGACCGGGCTGTTCAACCGCTACAACCTGGAGAGCCGGCTGGCGCAGTCGCTGCTTGCCGCGCGCCGCGAGAACCGGCTGCTGGCGGTGATGTTCATCGACCTCGACCGCTTCAAGGTGATCAACGACACCCTCGGCCACCACGTCGGCGACCTGCTGCTGGTCGAGGTGGCGCGCCGCCTGTCGGAATGCGTGCGCGAGAGCGACATCGTCGCCCGCCTCGGCGGCGACGAGTTCGTCGTCGCGCTGACCAGCCTCGCCTGCGACATGGACGCGGCGCTGATCGCCGCCAAGATCATCGCCGGACTCGGCCGCCCCTACGCCATCGAGGGCAAGATCCTGCACTCGACGCCGAGCATCGGCATCAGCATGTTCCCGTTCAACGGCGAGGATGCCGACGCGCTGATGAAGAACGCCGACGCGGCGATGTACCACGCCAAGGAAAAGGGGCGAAACAACTTCCAGTTCTTCAGCCCGGCGATGACGGCGGCGGCGCGCGAACGGATGGAACTCGAACGCGACCTGCGCGGCGCGCTCGACAACGGGCAGTACGAACTGCACTACCAGCCGCAGGTGTGCGCCCGCAACGGCCAGGTCTGCGGCGTCGAGGCGCTGATCCGCTGGCGGCATCCGGAACGCGGGCTGATCCCGCCGCTGAAGTTCATTCCCATCGCCGAGGAAACCGGCGCCATCGAGGCGATCGGCGCCTGGGTGCTGCAGGAAGCCTGCCGCCAGCGCGCGCGCTGGCGCGCGGAAGGCATCGGCGACCTGCGCGTTGCGGTCAACCTCTCGGCGCAGCAGCTGCGCTCGCCGTCGCTGGTGGCGCAGGTGCGCGAAGCGATGGCGGCGCACGGCATCGGCCCCGGCGAACTGGAACTGGAAGTCACCGAATCGACGGCGATGGACGACCCGGAGCGGGCCATCGGCCAGCTGAAGGCCCTGCGCGACATCGGCGTCGAACTGGCCATCGACGACTTCGGCACCGGCTACTCGTCGCTCGCCTACCTGAAGATGCTGCCGATCCACACGCTCAAGCTCGACCGCGCCTTCGTCCGCGACATCGAGACCGACGAGAACGACGCGGCGATCAGCGCGGCGACGCTGGCGCTGGCCCGCAACCTCGGCCTCAAGGTCGTCGCCGAAGGCGTCGAGAACGAGGCGCAGCGGGAATTCCTCTCCCGCCACGGCTGCGACCTGCTGCAGGGCTACCTGTTCGGGCGGCCCGAACCGGCGGCGGTCTGGTCGGCGCGCTGGCGCGCCGACGGCGGCCGGCCGGAAAGCTGCGCGACGACGCCGCCGCCGCGCGCGCGCTGACGCGCGCTCAGCAGGGCTTGCCGGCCTTGCACCCCTTCAGGATCCACAGCGAAATCACCCCCGACACCTCGTCCGAGCGCGTCTTGCGCGCCATCGAGGTCGGGTCGCGGCCGGCGTTGGTCTTGGCGTAGGGATCGGCGCCGGCCTGCAGCAGCAACTCGGCATGGCGCGCGTTCTGCGTGTAGGCAGTCATGTGCAGCGGCGTCAGCCCCTCGCTGTCGCGCGCATTCACGTCGGCGCCGGCAGCGAGCAGCGCCTTCAGCGCGCCGATGTCGGGGTTGGTCGCAGCGAGGTGCAGCGGCGTCGAGCCGTGCTGCGTGCGCGCATCGCGCATCGCCGGCGCCGCCTTGAGGATTTTCTCGACGTCCTTGCCGCTGCCGAGGCGGGCGGCGTCGTGGATCGGCTGGTCGTGGGCGCCGATCACCGCCGGCGCGCCGCTACCGGCCTCCTGCGCCGCCAGCGGCGCCGCCGGCAACGACAGGGCAAGGAGGATCGGGATCAGGGTTCGTTTCATCGGAATCTCCGGGTCGTGTAGCGAGGCGCGCCAACCGGAAGGGCGCGACGCGGCATGATAGCCACCCGCGTTCGATCTGTCGCGCCGGACTTCGTTCAGCGGCGCAACGCGTAGACCGCGAGGCCGATCCACTCGTGCAGCGCCTGCGCCGCGTCGTGCATCGCCGGCGCCCGCGGCACGAAGTCGAGCGGCGTCACCGGCTGCGCCGAGACGAAGGCCAGCGGCGCCGGCGTCACCGCGAAGCCGGCTGCGGCGAAGGCGCCGACGGCGCGCGGCATGTGCCAGGCATGGGTGACCAGCGCGATCCGTTTCGCCCCGGCCGGCAGCAGCAGCTCGGCGGAACGGAGCGCGTTCTCGGCGGTGTTGGCCGAGGCCGATTCGACCCAGCGCACGCGCACGGCGAAGTCGCGCGCGAGCGCCGTCTGCATCGCCTCGCCTTCGCTGCGCCCGCCGCCGTCGGGGGCGCCGCCGGTGACGAGCAGGGGCTTGCCGGAGGCGCGCGCGAGAAGCGCGCCGTAGCGCAGGCGTTCGAGCGCCCGGCCGCCGACGTCGTCGCCGGCGAATTCCGGCGGATCGCGGTAGCGGCCGCCGCCGAGGACGACGATGGCGTCGACCGGCAGGCCGGCCAGCGCGTCGGCAGCGAGCGGCGGGTGCTGCGTTTCGAGCGGCGCGAGCAGCGCGCGGGCGACGACGCCGAGCGACAGCGCGCTGACGAGGAAGACGCCGGCGAGCACGAGGAAGCGCGACAGGCGCGGCCGGACGCGCCACAGGAAGAGGCCGGCAACGGCCAGCGCGAGGCCGTTCAGCGGCGGCAGCAGCAGGCTGGCGAGCAGGTTGTTGAGCAGCCAGGAAAGCGTCATGGGCACTCCGGAAACATGCGGCGTGAACGAAAAAAGGCCCGCCGGATGGCGGGCCCCGATGATGCCAAGAAGTGCCTCAACCGGCCAGCAGCTTCTTGATGTTTTCGATCGTCGACGGATCGTCGATGGTCGTCAGGTCGCCCGGATCGCGGCCTTCGGCAAGCGCCTGCAGCGAGCGGCGCAGCATCTTGCCGGAACGCGTCTTCGGCAGCGCGACGACGAAGTGCACGCGGCCGGGACGGGCGATGGCGCCGAGGCTGCCGTCGACGGTGGCGAAGACTTCCTTCTCCAGCGCCTTGGCGAGTTCGGGCGTGGCCACCTTGGCCGGGTCCTTGACGACGGCGAAGGCCATCGGCATCTGGCCCTTCAGCTGGTCGGCGACGCCGACGACAGCGACTTCGGCGATGGCCGGGTGCCCCTGCACGGCCTCCTCGATCTCGCGCGTGCCGAGGCGGTGGCCGGCGACGTTGATGACGTCGTCGGTACGGCCGAGGATGTAGTGGTAGCCCTCTTCGTCGCGGATGCCCCAGTCGAACGACGAGTACACCTGCGGCTCCTTGAACAGCGAGAAGTAGGTCGACACGAAGCGCGCGTCGTCACCCCAGACGGTGGACAGGCAGCCCGGCGGCAGCGGCGGGACGATGGCGACGATGCCCTTCTCGTTCGGATCGCAGATCGAGCCGTCCTCGCGGAAGATCTTGAGGTTGAAGCCGTAGACCGGGAAGCTCGGCGTGCCGAACTTGAGCGGCTTCTTCTCGATGCCGGGCATCTGCGACAGCATCGGCCAGCCGGTTTCGGTCTGCCAGTAGTTGTCGATCACCGGCAGCTTCAGTTCGCCCATGATCCACTCGTGCGTCGGCTGGTCGAGCGGCTCGCCGGCGAGGAACAGGTGCTTCAGCGACGACAGGTCGTACTTGTGCATGTACGCCGGGTCCTGCTTCTTCAGCACGCGGGCGGCGGTCGGCGCCGAGAACATCACGTTGACCTTGTACTTCTCGACGATGTGCCACCAGATGCCGGCGTCCGGGCGCAGCGGCGTGCCTTCGTACATGATCGTGCACATGCCGGCGATCAGCGGGCCGTAGATGATGTACGAGTGGCCGACGACCCAGCCGATGTCGGAGGTCGAGAACATCGTCTCGCCCTCGCCGCCGAGGAAGATGTTCTTCATCGACGAGGCCAGCGCCACGGCGTAGCCGCCGGTGTCGCGCTGCACGCCCTTCGGCTTGCCGGTGGTGCCGGAGGTGTAGAGGATGTACGACGGCTCCGACGATTCCAGCCAGGTGACCGGCACCTGGGCGTCCATGTGCTGGGCGCGCAGCGTCGCGTAGTCGACGTCGCGACCAGCCACCTTGTTGAAGCCCTTGTCGAGGCCGCGGTCGATCATCAGCACCTTGGCCGGCTTGTTGGTGGCGAGCTCGATCGCCTCGTCGAGCAGATGCTTGTACGGGACGGCCTTGCCGCCGCGCATGCCGGCGTCGGACGAGACGATCAGCTTCGGCGAGGCGTCGTCGATGCGGGTGGCCAGCGAGCCGGAGGCGAAGCCGCCGAAGACCACCGAGTGGATGGCGCCGATGCGGGCGCAGGCGAGCATGGCGAAGGCCGCTTCGGCGATCATCGGCATGTAGAGCAGCACGCGGTCGCCCTTGCCGACGCCGAGTTCCAGCATGATCGCGGCCATGCGCTCGACTTCGCGCTGCAGCTCGGCGAAGGTGTAGACGACTTCCTCGTCGGTCTCGGTCGAGATGTAGACCAGCGCGCGGTCGTTCGGACGCTTGGCGGCATGGCGGTCGACCGCGTTGTAGCAGAGGTTGGTCTCGCCGCCGACGAACCACTTGGCGAACGGCGGACGGGAGAAATCGAGCGTCTGGGTGAACGGCTTGTTCCAGTCGATGAGCTTGGCCTGCTCGCCCCAGAAGGCATCCGGGTTTTC
>JANJTW010000037.1 GCA_024710925.1 Rhodocyclaceae bacterium
CGCCGCGTAGAGCAGGTCGGTGCCGACCGCCGTCGCCGGATGCACGCCGAACAGCAGCACCAGCAGCGGCGTCATCAGCGAGCCGCCGCCGACGCCGGTGAGGCCGACGATGGCGCCGACGGCAAAGCCTGAAAGGGTATAAAGCCAGTCCATGATGCGCCGCAATAAGGAATGCCGGAATACTATCAAGCGATGATTTGAGCGAAAAAGAATATTGAGTTAGATTGTTAGAACTCATTGTTATTTAGTGGCCGTCATGAAGCTCCAGCAACTGCGCTATCTCGTCGAGGTCTCACGTCGCGGGCTCAATGTCTCGGAGGCCGCCGAGGCGCTGCACACGTCGCA
This sequence comes from Rhodocyclaceae bacterium, assembly GCA_024710925.1. Classification (GTDB taxonomy): domain Bacteria; phylum Pseudomonadota; class Gammaproteobacteria; order Burkholderiales; family Rhodocyclaceae; genus Proximibacter. Next base: position 346 of record JANJTW010000037.1, read on the forward strand.
GCCCGGCGTCTCGAAGCAGGTCCGCCTGCTTGAGGACGAGTTGGGCATCACCGTCTTCGAGCGCGCCGGCAAGCGGCTGACCGGCGTTACCGAGCCGGGCAAGGCGGTGCTCGAAATCGCCCAGCGCATCCTGCGCGAGGCGGAGAACCTGCGGCGGGTCGGCGAGGAATACGCCGGCGAAGACGCCGGCAGCCTGAACATCGCCACCACGCACACGCAGGCGCGCTACGCGCTGCCGGCCGCGGTCAGCCGCTTCCTCGAACGCTGGCCGAAGGTGCGGCTGACGCTGCACCAGGGCAGCCCGACGCAGATCGCCGAGTGGACGCTGTCCGGCGAGGCCGACCTGGCCATCGCCACCGAGGCGCTCGACCAGTATCCGGCGCTGATCACCTTGCCCTGCCACCAGTGGGCGCACGTCGTCATCGCGCCGGCCGGGCATCCGATCCTGAAAGAGAAGGGGCTGTCGCTGTCGTCGGTGGCGAAGTGGCCGCTGGTCACCTACGACCCGGCCTTCTCCGGCCGCTCGCGCATCAACCGCGCCTTCGAGCGCGCCGGCCTTGCGCCGAACGTCGTGCTTTCCGCCATCGACGCCGACGTCATCAAGACCTACGTGAACCTCGGCCTCGGCCTCGGCATCATCGCCCGCATGGCCTTCGACCCGGCGCGCGACGCCGGGCTGGTGGCGTTCGACGCCGAACACCTGTTCGGCGCCAACACCACCCGCCTCGGCCTGCGCCGCGGCAGCTACCTGCGCCGCTACGAATACGACTTCATCGCCCACTTCGCGCCGCACCTGACGAGAAAGGCCGTCGACATGGCGCTCGCCGGCGGCGGCGACGAATACCAACTGTAGCGCAGCCCGGCGCCGGACGGCAGGCCTGCCGCTTCGGCGGGGCGCTGCCGTCCGGCGGACGGGCGGATCGTTGCCGCGGCGGCCGTGTCAAACGGCTGTGTGCCGCCTCGCCGAGTCCGGCACGCGCCGCCGCCCGCGCAGGCGGGGGGCGCGTTGCGCGCGCAGGAGGGAAGATGAAACGCCTGCTGGTTCTGGTCGCCGCCCTGATGTTGCTGCCCCTCGCCGCCGCTGCCGCGACGGTGAAGCTCGCCGAAATCCACGGTGCCGTCAGTCCGGCAAGCGCTGCCTATTTCCTGCGTGCGCTCGACGAGGCGCAGCGCGCCGGCGCCGATCTCTTCGTGCTGAAGCTCGATACGCCGGGCGGCCTCGATTCGGCGATGCGCGGGATGATCCAGGGCCTGCTTGCCTCGCCGGTGCCGGTGGCCGTCTGGGTGGCGCCCGCCGGTGCCCGCGCCGCCAGCGCCGGCACGTATCTTCTCTATGCCGCCCAGGTGGCGGCGATGGCGCCGGGAACCAATCTCGGAGCGGCGACGCCGGTGGCGATCGGCATTGGCGGCGAGGCGGCGCGGCCGGCGCCGGCGAAGCCGCCGGAGGGCGAGGAGGCGGCCAAGACGGGAGCGGCCGGCGGCGCCATGGAGAAGAAGGCGGTGCACGATGCCGCCGCCTACATCCGCAGCCTGGCGCAGCTGCGCGGGCGCAATGCCGAGTGGGCGGAGCGCGCGGTGCGCGAGGCGGAGAGCTTGTCCGCCGAGGAAGCGCTGGCGCAGGGGGTGATCGACCTCGTTGCTGCCGATGTCGACGCGCTGCTGCGCCAGTCCGACGGACGCAAGGTCGCCGTCGCCGGCGGCGAAACGACGCTGGCGGTCGCCGGTGCGGCCGTTGACGTTATCGAACGCACCTGGCAGGAACGCCTGCTGGCTGCCATCGCCGATCCGAATCTGGCGCTGATCCTGCTCATGCTGGGCGTCTATGGCCTGCTCTTCGAATTCTATTCGCCGGGCTTCGGCGTCGCCGGCATTGTCGGGGCAATCAGCCTGCTGCTTGCCCTCTATGCGCTGGCGATGCTGCCGATCAATGCCGTCGGCGCGCTGCTGCTGCTCCTCGGCATCGTCCTGATGGCGCTGGAAGCCTTCATGCCCAGCTTCGGCGCTTTCGGCATCGGCGGCGTCGTTGCCTTCGTCGCCGGCGCGGTGATGCTGATCGACGGCGACGTGCCGGGGCTGGAAATCTCCCTGGCCTTCGTCGTGCCGCTGGCGGCGACGAGTGCGCTGGTGCTCGCCGGCATCGGCGGTTTCGCGTTGCGTGCCCGCCGGAAGCCGCCGGTTTCCGGTATCGAGGCGATGGCCGGCCTGCCGGTCGAGGTTCTCGGCGATTTCGTCGGGGAGGGCTGGGTGCAGGTCGGCGGCGAGCGCTGGCGGGCGCGCAGCGAGGTGCCGCTGGCACGCGGCGGGCGGGCGCGGATCGTGGCGGTGGATGGATTGACGCTGCTGGTGAAACCCGATGACACAGGAGAACGGTCATGATGGTCTGGGATTTCGGCTGGGCTGGCGCCCTGCTGGTGCTGCTCGCGCTGGCCGTCGCCAGCGTCCGCGTGCTGCGCGAATACGAGCGCGGCGTCGTCTTCCTGCTCGGACGCTTCTGGAAGGTCAAGGGGCCGGGCATCGTCCTCGTCGTCCCCGGGGTCCAGCAGATGGTGCGCGTCGACCTGCGGCTGGTGGTGATGGACGTACCGAGCCAGGACGTGATCTCGCGCGACAACGTCTCGGTGAAGGTGAATGCCGTCGTCTATTTCCGCGTCGTCGATTCGCAGAAGGCGATCATCCACGTCGAGAACTACTTCGAGGCGACCTCGCAGCTGGCGCAGACGACGTTGCGCTCGGTGCTCGGCAAGCACGAGCTCGACGACATGCTGGCCGAGCGCGAGCAGCTCAACGCCGACATCCAGCAGATCCTCGACGCGCAGACCGATTCGTGGGGAATCAAGGTGGCCAACGTCGAGATCAAGCACGTCGACATCGACGAGTCGATGGTGCGCGCCATCGCCCGCCAGGCCGAGGCCGAGCGCGAGCGGCGGGCGAAGGTGATCCATGCCGAGGGCGAGCAGCAGGCGTCCGAGAAGCTGCTGGCGGCGGCGCGCGTGCTGGCGCAGTCGCCGCAGGCGATGCAGCTGCGCTACCTGCAGACGCTGACCAACATCGCCGGCGACCGCACGTCGACCATCGTCTTCCCGATGCCGGTCGACCTCATGGAGGCGCTGACGAAGATCGCCGCCGAGCGGCGCGGCGGCTGAACGGAGGCGCCGCGGCTACTCCAGGCTGACGAGGCAGTTGCGGCCGCGGTCCTTGGCGTCGTAGAGGGCGCGGTCGGCGCTTTCGATCACCGACTGCTGCGCCGTGGCGAGCGAGGGCACCAGCGTGTAGCAGCCGACGCTGACGGTGGCGATGCCGAAGTCGGCGTTGCCGTCGTGCTCGATGCCCAGTTCGGCGATGGCGCCGCGCATGCGCTCGCCCATGCGCACGGCCTCCGCCGAGTCGGTGGCCGGCAGCAGGACGACGAATTCCTCGCCGCCGTAGCGGGCGACGAGGTCGGTCGTCCGGTTGAACACCGCGCGGATGGTCTGCGCCGCCTGGCGCAGGCATTCGTCGCCGCTGACGTGTCCGTAGAGGTCGTTGTAGCGCTTGAAGTTGTCGAGGTCGCAGATGATCAGCGACAGCGCCTGCCGTTCGCGGGCGCAACGGCCCAGTTCGTAGTCGAGGCGCTCGCCGAAGTAGCGCCGGTTGGCGAGGCCGGTCAGGCCGTCCGTGTTGGCGCGTTCTTCGAGTTGCCGGTTGGCCTCGTGCAGCTGCGCGTAGGCCGCCTCCAGCTTGACGCTCGATGCCTGCAGTTCGGCGTTCAGCTGCTCCTGCGTCGCCAGCGAATCCTGCAGTTTCTGCGTGCGCTCCTCGACTTTCTGTTCGAGGCGGCCATAGAGCAGCGCGTTCTCGATCGAGATCGCCGCCTGCGCCGAGAGCAGGCGCAGCAGCTCCAGCCGCTCCTCGGTGAAGGCGCCGGCGGTCAGGTTGTTCTCCAGATAGAGCATGCCGACCAGCTTGCCCTGCTGCACGATCGGCTCGCAGAGCACCGACAGCGGCCGTTCGCGCAGGAAGTAGGGGTCGCGCGAGAAGGGCGTTTGCGCCCGCGCATCGTCGATCACCATCGATTTCAGCGTGCGGCCGACGTACTGCACCAGCGTGCGCGGCAGCGGCAGATCCTCGCCCTCGTCGAGCGGGCGCGCCTCGATGCCGACCGCGACGGTGTCGCCGGCGATCGCCGTCGCCTCGACGCGCAGCCCGGATTCGTGGCGGAGGATGAGCACCGCCTTCTGCGCGCCGGAGTGCTCGACGACGATCTTGAGCAGGGTCTTCACCAGGTTGTCGATGACGATCTCGCTGGAGATGGCCTGCGATGCCTGCGTTACCGCTTCGAGGTCGAAGGTCTCGCCGCCGGGCGACGAGCTGGCGGCGTGCAGCCGGGTCTGCGTCGATTTGCGCGCGCCGGCGGCCTGGGCGACGGTCAGCAGCAGCATCGGGAACTGCGCGCGCAGCTGCGCCACCTTGCCGGCGCTGCCCCAGCGCTCGTAGAGCTGGAGCGCCTGGCGGATGTAATAGGCGGCCAGCCGCTCGTGCTGCTGCCGGCGCTGGAAGCGGGCGGCCAGTTCGCAGGCGAGGGCCTCCTCGTGAACGAAGCCGTGCTCGTGCGCGAGGTCGATCGCCAGTTCGTAGTGGCGCATCGCGCCTTCGTTGTTGTCGATGACGCGCAGGCGTTCCGCCTCGACCAGGCACCAGTGGTGGCGGTAGTTCATCGGCGCGTGCTCGGCCCAGCGGGCGAGCTTCTTCTGGTTGTCGGCGACCTGGCGCAGCGCGCGCAGGCGTGCGTGGTAGTCGCGGCCGGCGGCGTCGGCGAGCAGCGTCAGCGATTCGTAGAAGTGGAAGAGGGCATAGGCATGGGTGCCGACGCCGCTGCTCAGGCTGCGCCGGGCCGAGCGCGCGTGCGCAAGCGCCTTGTCGGCGTCGCCGAAGAAGCAGGCGAGCATCGTTTTCGCGCAGTAGAGCAGGAAGAGCGTGCTGTGGTCGTCCACCTTGAGGTGCTGTGGCAGCGACACGCCCTCGTCGTAGGCCGGCCCGGCGAGCACGTCGACCGGCGCCGTGCCGGACTGGAAATTCTGCGCCGTCTGCCACCAGATGTCGTGCCAGTAGAGCGAGGAGCCGACCTGGAAGCGCAGCAGGTCGCGGTGCGCCTCGGCCATCTCCGGCAGCAGTTCGGCGAGCGCGCTGCCGGCATGGAAGCGCATCTGCATCTGGTTGTTGCGTGCGTACGAGGCGTACTCGAAATCGCCCTTCTCCAGCGAAACGGCGTAGGCTTGTTCGAGCAGCGGCAGCGATTCGCGCAGCGGATGCTTGTACTTGTGGATCATCCAGCCGGAGAAGAACAGCGGCTGCTGCAGCCGGAGCTGGTGCTTGCGTGCCAGCTCGACGGCGAATTCGCCGAAAACGGCGCCGGCGTCGATGTTGCCGAGCAGCGCGCTTTCCGTGATGCCCCACCAGGAGAGGCCGTAGCCGGCGTTCGGCGAGTAGCCGTGGGTCAGCGTCTCGCGCACCATCTGGAAGACGACGAGGGCGAGCAGGCCTTGCGATGTCCAGTAGGCCGGCGGCAGCAGCAGGCCGAGCAGCTCCATCGTCTCCAGCCGGTGCGGGTCGCTCATCGCCGGCAGCACGTAGAGGTCGGTGAAGGACTTGCGCTTGATCGCCAGCCGCGTCTCGACCAGGCGGGCGGCGACCTGCAGCTTGCCGGGCGAGCGCGGCAGCCGTGTGCCGAGCAGGCGCAGCGCGTGCAGGCCGACGTCGACGGCCTCCGACAGGCGGTTCTGCGCGACGTAGGCCTGCAGGCGGATCTTCAGCGCGCCGACCCGCTTCAGCGGCCAGTCGACGTGATCGAGGTAGTCGTCGAGCCAGGCCTCCATCGCCGCGTAGTCCTTGCACAGGAAGGCGGCGTCGGCGGCGAGCAGCAGCAGTTCGCCGGTCTGCTCGCGCTGTTCCTGCCAGCAGCGTTCGCCGCGCAGTTCGAGCGCGGTCTGGAAATAGTTCAGTGCCGTCGCATGGTCCGCCGCCAGCTTCGCCCGCCGGCCGGCGCGCAGGTTGATGGCGAGGAGTTCGTTGCGCTGTCGCGGACCGTCGATCAGCCGGCGGCCGGCGTTGTACTGGTTGGCGATGTCGAAGATGTTGCGTTCCTGCTCTTCGGCGCCGTATTCGGCCAGCCACAGGCGGGCGATGTCGTGGTGCACGCGCTCGTTCGCCGCCGTTCCGGCGAGGCCGTAGGCCGCCTGGCGGACGCGGTCGTGCACGAACTGGTAGTGCGCGGCGCCGTTGTTGCCCTTCTGCCGCGCGAAGCGGTAGCCGGAGCCGAGGGGCAGGAGGATGCCTTCCTGCAGTGCGATTTCGAGGTCGTCGGCGACGAGGTGGGCCGGGCGGTCGAGGATGCGCGCCAGCGTCGCCAGCAGGAAGCGGTCGCCGATGCAGGCGGCGTGGATCAGCGCGCGCTGCGTGGCCTCGGGCAGGCTGCGGATGCGCTCGGCCATCAGCGCGACGACGTTGTCGGCGACGCCGGTCGCCTCGATCTGCGCCTGCTGCCAGGTCCAGCAGTGCCGGGCGCGGTCGAAGCTGATCGCCGCCCGCTCGTGCAGGTCGTTGAGCAGCTGCACGAGGAAGAAGGCGTTGCCCTGCGTCTTCTCGTAGGCGAGGCGGGCCAGGTCCTGCAGGCCGGGGGCGTCGCCGAGCGCGTCGCCGACGAGGTCGCGGACGTCGTCGCTGCCGAGATTCTGCAGGGGGATGATGCCGATCTCGGTGCCGCCGCGGGCAATGTCGGCAAGTGCCGCGTGCAGCGGATGCGCCGCGTCGACCTCGCTGTCGCGATAGGCGCCGATCACCAGCAGGTGGTCGCTGCGGCCGCTGCCGAGCACGAAGCGGAGCAGCGACAGCGAGCCGGAGTCGGCCCACTGCCAGTCGTCGATGAAGATGACCAGCGGGTGCTCGGGGATGCTGATCGCCCGGATGAAGTTGCCGAACACGTAGTTCAGGCGGTTCAGCGCCTGTTCGCCGGCGAGCGGAGGAACGTCCGGCTGGCTGCCGATGATCAGCTCGATCGACGGGACGACGTCGGTGAGCACGCGACCGAGATTGCCAATGCCGGCAAGGATGCGCGACCGCCACTGGGCGAGCGAAAATTCGTCCTCCTGCAGCAGCAGGTGGCAGAGGTCCTGGAAGGCGAGCGTCCAGGCGTAGAACGGCACGTCGCGCTGGTACTGGTCGAACTTGCCGGAAACGAAATTGCCGCGGCGCTCGGTGAGCGGCTGGTGCACCTCGTGCACCAGCGCGCTCTTGCCGACGCCGGGCGAGCCCTTCACCAGCAGCAGTTCGGCGGTGCCGGCGGCGGCCCGGTCGAAGGCGGCGACGATCGTCGCCACCTCGTGTGCGCGGCCGTAGAGCTTCTGCGGGATGTGGAAGCGTACCGGCACGTCGCCTTCGCCGAGCGGGAAGGGAACGATGCTGCCGGCGCTGCGCAGTTCGGCACGGCAGCGTTCGAGATCGTGCTTGACGCCCCTGGCGCTTTGGTAGCGATCGTCGGCCATCTTCTCGATCAGGCGCATGACGATCCGCGACACGGCCAGCGGCAGGCGCGGGTTGATCTGGTGCGGTGGCGGCGGCGTCAGGGCGATATGCGCATGCACCAGCTCGATGCCTTCGCGCGCGGCGAACGGCAGTACGCCGGCAAAGAGTTCGTAGAGGGTGACGCCGAAGGAATAGAGGTCGGAACGGTAGTCGAGCTTGCGGTTCACCCGGCCGGTCTGCTCCGGCGCCGTGTAGGCGAGCGTGCCTTCGAGCTGCGTCGGGCTCTGGAACTCCTGCTGCTCCTGGGTCAGCTGCGAGGCGATGCCGAAGTCGATGACGCGCAGCTCGCCGGTTTCGCGGTTCCAGATGATGTTCGCCGGGTTGAGGTCCTTGTGGATGACGCTGTTCTGGTGGATCTCGCCGAGGATGTGCGCGATGCACACGGCGACGTCGAGTGCCAGGGCGAGGTCGGGACGCTCGCGGGCGAGCTGGCGGTCGAGCGACTCGGCGCCGATGTCCTCCTCGACGATCATCAGCGAGTCCTGGATGCTGACCAGGTCGTAGACCTTGATGACGCCATCGATGCCGCCGAGCGCGCGGGTGATTTCGTACTCGCGCCGGTAGCGCGGGATGGCTTCGGCCAGCGGCTGGTCGTCGGCGAGGATCTTGAGAACGACGGGGAAGTCGTCGGCGATGCGCCGTGCCCGGTAGACGCGCGTCTGCCGGTCATCGTGCAGCCGCTCCGTCAGCTGGAAGCCGGAACGTTCGAGAAGCGCCATCCTGCCTAAACTCCGCGTTCGCTGCCGGTCATTGGCCGAAGATCTCGCCGATGTGCGCTGCCACCGCCGCGTTTTCCTCCTGCGAGCGCAGCGACGGGAAGAGCGAGACGCAGACTTCGTCCGGCGCCGACCGGTTCACCACCAGGATCGGCCGGTTGACCAGCACCGCTCCGAGCACGTCGCGCGGCTCGATGTTCACGCCGCTCTGGTGGCGCAGCCGGGTGCAGCCGTGCAGGTAGTCGGGGGCGTTCAGGAAGGCATAGTTGTTCCAGTTGGTGACGACGAACGAGAGCGGGTCGTCTACGGTGCCGACGACGCCTTCGCACACGGCGTCCTCGACCGCGCGGAAGAGGCTGACGTCGATCTTCCGCGTCTTGAATTCGCGAATGCGCGCGTGGATCTGCGCGGCGATCTCCTCGACCGGGCGCTCGCCGTCCACGCTGACCGGAACGAAGGCGATGTAGTTGCCGCCGTATTCGCCGCGCAGTTCCGGGGCGAGCAGGTCGGAGAGCATCTTGAAGCTGATCTTCTGCCGTTCCGGCAGCCCGCGCTCGCGCCGGCCGAGGTTGTAGAAGGCCTTTGCCAGCGCCGCGCAGATGACGCTGTTCTGCGTGACCTCGGGCGCGTGCCGCCGGCAGCGCGCGAGCAGCTCGCCGAGCGGGAAGAAGCGGATCACCGGCGCGAAGCGCTCCTTGCGGTATTCGGCGAGGCAGCCGGGAACGTCGCGCAGCGGGATGGCGTGCCGGCCGCCGTCGGCGACCGGATAGGCGCCGAGTCCGGCGAGGTTCTCCCGGTGCGTCGCCTCGTCGAGGCCGAGGATGTCGAGCATCTCGCGGCCGGCGGCGGTGCGCAGGCGGCGGACGGCGGCGACGATTTCCTGCTGCCGGGCCGTGTCGCCGCGCATCTGCGCGTTGTAGTGCTCGATCATGCGGTTGAAGAGGAACTCGGCGCTGCGTGCGTCGAGGTAGGTGTGCTCGCTGGTCTGGGCGATGACGAAGTCGTTCCCGCCGCGCTGGCGAAGCAGCGTCACCGCCATCGGGCAGTGCGCGTCGCCTTCCGCCAGCGCCAGGCTGTCGCGGCAGAGTTCGGCGAAGGCCCGGTCGAGGTCGTCGCAGTCGACGACGCGGAAGCGCCGGTGATGCGTCCCCGCATGCTTCCAGTCGAAGCGGCTCTGCGTCTCGAAGTGCAGCCGGTATTCGAACTTGCGCATGGCGCCGGCGACGGCATGGAAGCTTGCTTCCAGCGCGGCTGCGTCGATCTCGCCGGCAAAGCGGTAGCCGCTCGTGAAAAAGATGTTCGCCCTGTTCATCAGGCATTCCAGCCCGATGGCGCCGACCGCTGTCTGCATCGATGGTCTCCTCGCTTGTTCTGTCTGTCGGCCCCGCGCCTGCGGCGGCCGGAAATTATGCCTCGATTCTACGCGGGTTTCCGGATGTCATCGCATTCCGGCGCCGGGCGCAGATCCCGCACGGGCCGGCGGTCGTTCACTTGCGGACGAGTTCCGGGTACTGGCTGCGCGCCTGTTCGATGCAGGCCAGCGCCTCGACATAGGCGAAGCCGTCGAGGTGGCGCGCCAGCTGCTCGGCACCGTCGCCGAGCGCCGCCCTGATTTCGGCGGCATGCGCGGCGTGCAGCTGGTTGGCGCGGTAGTCGGCCATGGCGATCAGATCTTCGAGTTCGGCGAAGATTTCGCGCAGGACGATCCAGTCTACGCCGGCCGCGTCGCCGGCCGGCGGCAGTGGCAAGGCTGCGCCGACGCCGGCGACGAATTGCGCCAGCGTTGCCGCGAGCGCGTCGATCAGGGCGGCCGGTACCGTCGCCCCCGGCCCCCTGCGCAGCGCCGCCTCGATCGCGGCGGCGGCGTCGTGCACGGCGGCCGCGCCGAGGTTGGCGGCGACACCCTTGAGCGCATGCGCGGCCATGCGTGCGGCTTCCGCATCACCGGCGGCGAGGTGGCCGCGGATGCGCTCGGCGACGTCGCCATGGCCGCGGGCAAACTTGCCGAGCAGGCGCAGGTAGCTTGGTGTGCGCTGGCCGAAAACGGCCAGCCCGGCGGCAGTGTCGAGGCCGGGAATGGTGGCGAGGCGGGCGAGCGCCTCGCCGACGGCGTCGCAGCCGGCGCTTCCGCTCGCCCCGGCAACCGGCGGCGGTGCGTCGCCACCGACCCCCGGTGCCAGCCACTTGAGCAGCCGGGCGTAGAGCAGGTCGGGGCTGACCGGTTTGGCGACGAAATCGTCCATGCCTGCCTGCAGGCAGAGCCGGCGGTCGTCCTCGAAGGCATTCGCGGTCATTGCCAGGATCGGCTTGTCGCGCCATTCCGGCAGCGCACGGATCGCGCGCGTTGCTTCGAGGCCGTCCATCTCGGGCATCTGCACGTCCATCAGGATCAGGTCGTAGGGGTGGTCGGCGGCCATCTGCACGGCTTCCCGGCCGTTCGTCGCAATGTCCGCGGTGAGGCCGACGGCGTTCAGCACGTCGAGCGCCACCTCGCGGTTGACCTCGTTGTCCTCGGCGAGCAGCAAGCGGGCGCCGGCGTAGCGTTGGCGCAGCTCGCTCTCGATGTCGGCGACCTCCTGGCCGGGGATTTCCGGCCGGCGCGTCTGTGCGCGCTCCAGCGAGGCCGTCAGCCAGAACGTGCTGCCCTTGCCGGGGCTGCTGTCGGCGCCGGCCTCGCCGCCCATCAGGCGGGCGAGGCGGCGGGTGATGCTGAGGCCCAGTCCGGTGCCGCCGAAACGGCGAGCGGTCGATGCATCGGCCTGGGCAAACGGCTGGAACAGCCGGGACAGTTCGTCGGCGCTCAGCCCGATGCCGGTGTCCTCGACTTCGAAGCGCACGCGGAGCGCGTCGCCGTCGGTACCGAGCAGGCGGGCGCGCAGCGTGACCGAACCGCGTTCGGTGAACTTGATGGCGTTGCCGGCGTAGTTGAGCATCGCCTGGCGCAGGCGGGTGGCGTCGCCGCGCAGCCAGTCGGGCACGCCGTCGACCTCCATGCGCAGCGCCAGTCCCTTGGCCCGTGCCGATTGCGAGACGATCGAATAGACGCCGTCCATCAGCTCGGCGAGCGCGAAATCGGCATTTTCCAGCTGCAGTTTGCCGGCTTCGATCTTCGACAGGTCGAGGATGTTGTTGATGATCGACAGCAGATGGTGGGCGGCGTCGTCGATCTTGCCGAGGCGCTCGATCTGGCGCGGCGTCGCCTCCTCGTGGCGCATCAGATGGCTGAGGCCGATGATGGCGTTCATCGGCGTGCGGATCTCGTGGCTCATGCTGGCGAGGAAGGCGCTCTTCGCACGGTTGGCGTTTTCCGCCACCGCCTTCGCCTCGCGCAATTCGGCGGTGCGCTGCGCAACCAGTTCCTCGAGGTGGAGGCGGTAGCAGTCGAGTTCCGCCGCGAGGCGCTTGCGTTCGCTGATGTCCTCCTTGATCGCCACGTAGTGGCTGATCCGGCCGTCGGGCTGGCGCAGCGGGGTGATGATGGCGAATTCGGCGAACTCGCTGCCGTCCTTGCGCCGGTTGATGAACTCGCCGCGCCATGGCTGCCCGGCGTTGAGCGCGGCCCACAGCTCGCCGTAGACCGTCGCCGGCGTTCGCCCCGAGCGCAGGAAGGTGGGCGTCCGACCGACGGCTTCCTCGCGGCTGTAGCCGGAGTTGCGGACGAAGGCGTCATTCACGTACTCGATGATCCGGTCGACGTCGGTGATCATGATCGCGTTCGGGCTCTGCTCGACCGCCTGCGACAGCTTGCGCAGCGTATCCTCGTCGCGCTTGCGCCGGCTGATGTCGGTCGAGATGCCGCAGAGCGCATAGACCGAGCCGTCCGGATGGCGTAGCGGTAGCTTGGTCGACAGGTAGGTCCGCGCCGGCCGGCCGTCTCCGTCCGGCAGCGTTTCTTCGGCCTCGACGCGCTCGCCGTCGGCGAGGACGCGGCGGTCGGCGGCGCGCAGCTGTTCGGCCGTTGGCGCGTCGAAGAATTCGCTGTCCTCGTGGCCGACCACCTCCGTCAGCGGGCGGCCGAAAAGCTCGCAGACCTTGCGGTTGGCGTAGCGGTAACGCAGGTCGCTGCCCTTGATGTAGATGAACGCATCCACGCCGTCGAGGATGTCGGCCAGCCGATCCTCGCTCTCGCGCAGGCTGCGGCTCTGCGTCCTGACCCGGCGACGCAGCAGCGCCGCGCCGGTGCCGGCGGCGGCAAGCAGCGCGACAAGCGTGCCGAGCGCCCACCAGACGGCGGCCGGGATCGCTGTGCGTGGCGCGCCGTCGAGCCAGCGGCCGAGGATCGCGTAGTAGGGCGAATCCTGGTTCGCCTGCCAGGCGGCGAGGTGGCGGTCGATCGCCACCAGCAGTTCGCCGTTGTGGCCCTTGCCGGTGGCGTAGAAGAGCGGCGCCGGCTGGAACATCACCGTCGATTGGCCGAGGGCGAGCCGCGCCGCCTGCTGGTCGCCGAAGAAGCGGTTGGCGGCGGCGGCGTCCACCGTGCCGGCGGCCAGGCGGGCGAAGCCTTCGCCGAGCGTACGCACCGGCACCAGCTCGGCATGCAGGCCGAAATCCGCCAGCAGTCGCGTCAGGTAGTCCTCCTGAACCGAGCCGGCGAGCACGGCGACCCGCTTGCCCTGCAGGTCGAGTACCGAGTCGATGCGCAGCCCGGATCGCGGGTAGAGCTGCGACCAGCTGTGCAGCGCTGGCGTCCGGTGGACGTCGAGGAATTCCGCGCGCTCGTCGTTGTAGGCAACGTCGGGCATCAGGTCGATGCGTCCGGCCCGTAGCGCGTCCAGGCAATCCTGCCAGGTGCAGGGGATGGCGCGCAGCGTCCAGCCTTCCTCGCGGGCGACGGCTTGCAGCAGGTCGCCGAGGATGCCGCTCGGGCGGTTTTCGCTGTCGAGCAGGATTTTCGGCTCGTTGGCATAGACGCCGACGCGTATCTCGCGCGCTTCCGCCGCCGTCGCCGGCTGCAGCCAGAGGAGGGCGGCGGCGCAGACGGCGGCAAGCGGCCATCCGGTGCGTGGCGAGGCGGGTGGGGCTGTCATTGGCGATGGCGCCGGCGGGGGCTCATGGCGGCTGTCCTGTATCGAACCGTTCTTGCGAAGGATAGCGCATAACGTCATAAATTGAAGCGGGGAAAATGAAGCTCGCATTTTCGGCCGGCGGGTCGCCCCGCCGTTTCCCCGGGGGGCGAATGGTTTGCCCGTTTTTCCGGTTTTCCGCTATAATCGCGGGCTTGGTTTTTTCCACCTTGCCCTACCGTTACCGCATGGCGGAGGGTTTTTGCCAGAAGGAGCGTTCATGCGTCATTACGAAATCTGTTTCATCGTCCATCCGGACCAGTCCGAGCAGGTGCCGGCCATGGTCGAGCGCTACAAGTCGCTCGTC
>JANJTW010000050.1 GCA_024710925.1 Rhodocyclaceae bacterium
CGCTACCCTGCGGCCGCGCAAACCCGAACCGCGCGAGGGCGCCTGGCGCGAGATGGCCGCCGCCATCGCCGGCGCCGCGCGCGCGCACTACCGCGGCCTGGTGTACGACACCGAAGGCTTCGTCGGCTACTTCCGCGCCGCCACGCCCATCGACGTCATCGAACGCCTGCGCATCGGCTCGCGCCCCAGCAAGCGCGGCAACGCCGGCGGCGTCTCTTCGCTGCGCGCCATCCCCTGGGTGTTCGCCTGGTCGCAGAACCGCTGCGGGCTCACCGCCTGGCTGGGCGTGGGCACCGGCCTGGCGCAGGGCATCGAGCGTTTCGGCCATGCGGCGGTGGCCGAGATGGCGCGCGACTGGCCCTTCTTCGCCACCCTGGTGGACGACGTGGAGATGGTGCTGGCGAAGTCCGACCTGGGCATCTTCGAGCGCTATTCCCGCCTGGCCGGCGACGACCATGGGCGCTTCTTCCCGGGCATCGCCGCCGAGTTCGAACGCACGCGCGACACGATCCTCGCGCTCAAGGGCACCACGCAGCTGCTGGACGGCGATTTCCGGCTGCGCCAGTCGATCCGCCTGCGCAACCCTTACGTCGACCCGCTGAGCCTGCTGCAGGTGGACCTGCTGGCCCGCTGGCGCGCCGCCGGCCGGCCCGAGGACGCGCTGTTCCACGCCCTGGTCACCACCGTGAACGGCATCGCCGCCGGCGTGCAGAACACCGGCTAGCCGAAGCGCACGTCGCGCAGTTCCCAGTGGCCGCCGGCCAGCAGCTTCATGCGGTGCCGGAACACGGTGCCGGGCAGGGAGGTGCTGGCTTCGATCTCGATCGCCAGGTCTTTCTGCGCACCGGTGACGCGGGCGGCCGGGTCCGTGGCGCCCAGCGACTCGTCGACGTCGTCGGGTTCGTCCTGCAGCGCGCGCCAGCGTTCGAACAGGGCCGGCGTGCGCAGCGCGGCCTCGAGTTCGGCGGCCAGGCCCTCGGCGCCGTCGGAGCGGACGGCCTGGGCCGGCTCGTCGCCGCGCGCGGCGGCCGGGTCGGGCAGGCGGATCAGGTATCGGACGGCCATCACGGTTTCTCCCTGGCGCCCTCGCGGCGGGCCGCCACCACGCTACCATCGGGGCAACTCAGGGGAGGGTCAAGCAATGACATTGAAGAAACTGTGCCTGGCGGCGGCGGTGATGCTGGCGCTGGCGCCGGCGGCGAACGCCGGGAAACTGGCGCTGGTGGGCGGCACCCTGGTGGACGGCACGCTGCGCGAGCCGATCCGCGACAGCGTGGTCATCGTCGACGGCGAGCGCATCGTGGCGGTGGGCAGCGTCGGCGACCTGCCGGTGCCGGCCGATGCGGAAGTGATCTCCACCGAAGGCATGACGGTGATGCCGGGCCTGTGGGACATGCACGTGCACCTGATGATCAACGGCCACGCCGACTACGATTATTGGGACAAGACCTACCTCGACAAGCAGCGCGACGTGATCATGCCGGCCTCGGCCGAACAGCTGCTGATGGCGGGCATCACCAGCGCGCGCGACCTGGGCGACCCGCTCGAGGACAGCCTGGCGGTGCGCGACGCCATCAACGCCGGCAAGATCCCGGGCCCCACCATGTACATGTCGGGCCCCTTCATCCAGAAGAAACCCTACCCGGGCACCGAGGCCTTCCGCTGGGGCGTGGATTCGCCCGCCGACGCGCGCGCCAAGGTGCGCCGCCTGGCCGAGGCCGGCGTGGACGTGATCAAGCTCATCGACCAGGACCAGATGGCCGAAGCCGAGATCGCCGCCATCGTCGACGAGGCGCACAAGCACCAGCTGCCGGTGATCGCGCATGCGCACCGGCCCGAGGAGGTGCGGCGCGGCCTGCGCCACGGCGTGGACGGCTTCGAGCACACCGGCTTCGCCGCCGCGCCCGAATTCCCGCCCGACGTGATGGAGGCGCTGAAGGAGCGCACCGCCAACATGGCGCTGGGCCCGCTGTTCTGGACGCCCACCGTGGAGGGGCTCTACAACTTCCCCTACACCGTGCGCAACCACGAGTTCATCGACAACGACTCCTGGCACCGCGGCCTGCCGCCGGAGATCGTCGCCGACATCCGCAAGTCGCTCGAGCATCCCGAGCGCATCAGTTACTTCCAGCAGACGCCGCAGCGCCAGCCCACCCTGCGCCGCAAGTTCGAGCAGCTGCGCCAGGCCGGCGTGCTGATGCTGGTGGGCACCGATTCGGGCATCCCGATGAAGTTCCACAGCCAGAGCACCTGGAACGAGCTGGACGTGTGGGTGAACCAGTTCGGCGTGCCGGCGGTGGACGCGATCCGCGCCGCCACCTACTGGCCGGCCGTGGCCATGCGCGTGGACGATGAGTACGGCACCGTCACGGAAGGCAAGTACGCCGACATCGTGGCCGTGCGCGGCGACGCGCTGCGGCAGGTGGCCCTGCTGCAGAACATCGACATGGTGATCAAACACGGCAAGCGGGTGAAATAAGCCCGCGTCGGACCACGCCCCGGCGCCGTGGCGCCGGGGCGTGGTCGTTTCAGTGCCGGTGCGGGTCCGACTTCGGGCAGTGGCAGGGCGCGGTCGGGCCGTATTCCACGCCGGTGGGCGCGGCATTGCCGTGGCGCTGCCAGAAGAAGGTCGGGGCCGGGCGCTGCTTGCCGCCGATCTCCGACATGTCGGCGGCGTTGAACAGGCGGCCGTTGACCA
>JANJTW010000062.1 GCA_024710925.1 Rhodocyclaceae bacterium
GCTGCGCAACATCAGCCAGAAGTGGACGATGCCGATTCGGGATTGGAAAGCCGCGCTCACTCGCTTTACCATCCAGTTCGAGGAACGAATTCCTCAGATGTAATCAGAAACCCCGTTTACACAAAAATTCGGACAGGCCCGGGCGGCATGTTACCGAGAGCCATGTGAGGCCGACTCTCATTGTAGTCGAGTCGCCAGTGCTCCAGTACCTCTTTGGCATGGGCAATCGACTCGAACCAGTGAACATTCAAGCATTCGTCCCGCAACGAGCCATTAAAGGTCTCTACAAAGGCGTTGTCGGTTGGCTTGCCCGGGCGGCTGAAATCGAGCTGTGTCCCTTGGTGGTAGGCCCACATGTCCATCAGCCGTCCGGTAAATTCCGAACCGTTGTCGGCGAACAGATACTTGGGCTTGCCGCGTTGCGCGACCAGACGATTGAGTGTCTGCACAACGTCTTCTCCTCGTAGCCGAACACCGACATCGATCGCCAGCGCTTCCCGCGTAAAGACATCCACTACCGTCAAGGCTCGGAAGCGGTGCCCATTACCAAACTCATCCGAAACGAAATCGAGGCTCCATACGTCGTTCGCCTGACGAGGTTTGAATCGCGCTTCCCGTTGCACAACCATCTTGCGTTTTCTTGCGTAGCGCCAGGCCTTCTTCTTTGTAGAGGCGCCAAACCAGGTTCTTTCCTGCTTGCCAACCTTCACGGTTGAGCATCACTTGGATGCGCCGATAGCCATAACGAACCCGTGTCGCAGCGATTTCCTTCATGCGTTGCCGTAGCGCCGTTCTCGGATCCAGTACGCTCTGGTATTTCTGAACCGAACGGTGTTGCTTGGCCAAGCGACAGGCCCGACGCTCGCTATAGCCGTGGTGGCTGATGACATACGCCACTACGTGCTTCTTCAGCGCGGGCCGGGAAACTTTTTTGACAAGACATCCTGCAAGACGGCCTTGTCGAGACTCAGCTCGGCGACCAATTTCTTGAGCCGACTGTTCTCATCCTGCAGTTGCTTCAGCTCGCGCACCTGATCTGATTGCAGACCGCTATAGAGTTTCTTCCAGCGGTAGAAGGTCTGCTCGGAAATGCCGACATGGCGAACCACATCGGCAACCGGCATACCCAATTCTGCTTGCTTCAAAATGGCGACGATCTGTTCGACCGAGAACCGTTTCTTCTTCATGACAAACTCCTTTTCTGGAGAAAGTTTGCCGAAAAACTAACATTCCGTCTGGTCCGCATTTAGCCGATCACATCACGCACAAGGGGCCCTGTTTTTTCCAGCCTACCTCATGAGAGCGCTGGGCGTCTGCCAGTGGGTGATTGCACGATAGAGCCTAACGTAGGCAATGCAAAAAATGATTGAGAGCCCGATGAGTTGCAGCGTGTTCTGAAAGCTGACGACGGCGGCTCCCGCTATGGCGACATTCGCTGCCCAGAAATACGGTGCTACTTTTCCGTTTCTAAGAGTTTTGTGAACGGGGTCTTGAGAACCAACATGGAGCCTGACTACGCGCATGTAAATCAACTGGTGCAGATGAAGAGCATCCGGGTGTCCCGGAGAGCGGCCCCGCTTGATCTTGCGCCGGTAAACCGAGAACAGCGTTTCAAAGATCGGGTAGGCAAGCAGTGCGACCGGGAACCAGGGAGATACTTCGGGGTTTCTGGCAACGAGCAGAACCGAAAGTTCGCCTAGCCAAAAGCCGAGCAGGTAGGCGCCGCCATCGCCGAGGAAGATTCTTCCCTTGGGCCAGTTCCAGCAGAGGAAGCCGAGCAGGGTGCCGGCCATGATTAGCGCTGAGATTGCAACGAGTGGGTCGCCAACCTGCCAGCCGACGGCGGCAAGCCCACACAGGACGATCACCGAGTAGCCGCTCGCGAGGCCGTTGTAGCCGTCGATGATATTAGTGGCGTTGGCGATGCCGGCAACGTCGAAGACGGTGAATGCGATGGCCAGCGGTAGCCAGAGCATCAGTGAATCGATGCCAGGGATGTCCAGCCGGTTGAGCACGGCATCAAGCAGCAGGGCGCCGATGCCGGCTGCCAGCATGGTGACTGCCAGTCGCGGCAGGACGCCGACCCGCTTGGTGATGTCTTCGGCCAGGCCGATGCCGAATGCCGGTAGCGCGGCGAGGAGTAGGTTGCCGAATTCCTGGGTGTTGAACCGGTATTGCACGCCTTGCAGCGTCAGGCTGGTGACGAGCAGGGCCGTGAAGAGGGCGACGCCGCCGATACGCGGGGTCGGTGTGGCGTGGAATTTTTGCGGACCACCGTCTGTGTGGTCGTGCGACAGGTGGCAGTGAAGGTGCTCGTACTTGATGATTAGGTAGCAGACGAGCCAGGAGGCAAGAAATCCGATGGCAGTCAGCAGTCCGACGAAGCCAAGGAGAGGGAGGTGGCTCTTGATGTGCGATGGCGCCGGTTTGGAAGTTTTCTCCGGCAGGCAGCGCAGTCGCAGGGTTTGCCCGGCAAGCGTTTGGCTATGCTGGCAGACGGAGGTGGCCAGTTCGGGGGTTGCCGAATGATAGGCGATAGTTCCTTGAGGATAGGTTGCTACTGGGACGTCGCTTGGCTCGTTGCTCAGGTAGCTGCGCTGTTCAGGCGTTGGGGGGTGCAGGCAGGCAAATTCCTTGACAGCGCATTCTGGGCAGCTTGTCTTTGCTGCATTGACCATGGCGACGAGCTTTTTCTGGCAGGTTTCGCTATCGGGGAGTCCATGGTTGATGAAGCTGATTTTGACCGATTGAACTCCCTGTATCTTGCCTTCTGTGACCAGCCAGGGGTAATGCAAGGGGTCTTGCATGGTCGTGTTGCAGAGCACGGCAAGGGCGACAAGTAGGCCGAAAGCGAGGGCCGGAATCATTTTTTTCGAAGTCAAGATATCCGAGGTTTCTGTTCGCGCTGGTTGTCCCAGCGGGGTGTGTTGTGGGATGAATTGATCAGGTAGGCATGCGATGATGTGGCAGTATGACAACAATGGCATTGATATTTGTCAATGGCCTACTTTTGGGCGTGTCCGAATTTTTGTGTGAACGGGGTTTCAAATCACATCTGAGGAATTCGTTCCTCGAACTGGATGGTAAAGCGAGTCAGCGCGGCTTTCCAATCCCGAATGGGCATCGTCCACTTCTGGCTGATGTTGCGCAGCGCCAGATAGAACAGCTTCATCAGCGCCTCGTCGCTCGGGA
>JANJTW010000094.1 GCA_024710925.1 Rhodocyclaceae bacterium
TCGAAATGGGCGGCGTACTTGTCGAGGGCGCCGATGACGCGCACGGCACCGTCCCGGCGCTTGGCCGACGTCACCTTGCCGGCCATCCGTTCGGCGCCGGCGAGGAGGTCCTCGATCACCAGATGCAGCTGCGCGTCGGCCGCCGCGTCGAGCTTGCAGTGGGCGACCATCTGCCCGACCTCGTCCTCAACCTTCTGCGCCAGCGCGGTGTAGCCCGGCTTCGGCAGCTTGTTTTCGTGGATGTCGTGCAGCGCCCCGGCCATTGCCTGGCGGATGTTGCCCATCGCCTGGCGCAGCGGCGCGTCGGTTTCCCATTTCTTGCCAGCATTCAGCTGCAGCTTGGCCGGCGGCGCGTCGTGCCGGTGGCCGTGGTCGTGGCCGGCGGCAGCGACGGCGTTGCCGGCGAAGGCCACGAAAATGGCGAAGAGCGGGGCGCTGCCGAGGGCGAGCAGGTGTTTGCGATTCATCGTGAAGATCTCCTTTGCGGGTGAAACGGCCGGCGCCGTGGGCGGCATGCCCCGGTCCGCCGGCGAAAACGGGGTGGCGCTCAGCGCATGGCGAAGGCTTCCTGATGGAAGCGCGGCGCCAGGCCGAGCCGGCGCAGTCCGGCGCGCAGCGCATCGGCGAGTCCGGCCGGGCCGCAGAACCAGATTTCCGAGCGGCGGTCGGCGCCGAGCGCGGCGGCGTCGAGGCGGGCGCCGTCGTCGGCGGCGTGCACGTGCAGCGTGACGCCGGGCAGGGCGGCGCAGAGCGCCTCCAGCCGCGGCACAAAGCCGTCGCCGGCGCGTTCGCGCGTGCAGTAGTGGAGGTCGGCGGCGGGGGCGCGCTCCGGCGCCGCCTGCAGCGACTCCAGCCAGGCGATGAAGGGGGTGACGCCGATGCCGCCGGCGATCCAGATCTGGCGCGCGCGGCGGTCGCAGCGGGCGACGTCGAAGCGGCCGTACGGACCTTCGACGGCGACCGTCATCCCCGGCCGCAGGCGCTCGCCGAGGCGCGACGTGTAATCGCCCAGCGCCTTGATCTCGAAGCGCACGCAGCGGTCGCCGCGGTCGGCGCCGGCGAGCGTGAAGGGATGCGCGCCCTCGCCGGCGTCGAAGGTGACGAAGGCGAACTGGCCGGGGCGGTGGCCGGGCCAGCCGGCGCCGAGGCGGCAGGTGACGCCGAGGACGCCCGGCGCCGGCCGGTCGATGGCGACGATGTCGCCGGCGACGCTGCGCCGCCGGCCGATGCGGCCGGCGAGCACATGCACGGCGCCGTAGACGCCGGCGGCGAGGCAGAGCGCGAGGACGAGGCCGGCCGGCTGCCGCCACCAGCCGGTCGGCGCCAGCAGCGCGGCGTGGAAGGCGAGCATCAGGTAGAGCACCGGCATCGCCCGGTGCACGAAGCGCCAGGCGTGGTACGGGAAGCGCCGCCACAGCGTGACGACGAGCATCGCCAGCAGTGCGTAGATGGCCCATTCGCCCATGTCCTCGGCAAGGTGGCGCATGGCTTCGAGCAGGCTGGGGAATTTTTCCTTGGGCAGGCGACCGGCGCGGCCGACCGCCGACTTGAGGACGTCGTCGCCCATCTCGATCAGCCAGTGCGCGGCGGCGAAGGCGATGGCCAGGATGCCGGCCCACTTGTGCGTGCGGTAGACGCGGTCCATGCCGCCGAGCGGCCCTTCCGCCCAGACCGGCCGCGTCGCCAGCAGCATCGCCAGCGACATGAAGGCGACCGAGAGCAGTCCGCTGAGGACCAGCGCCTGCTGGTAGGCGACCCACAGCGGATGGGCGGCCGGCGGCACGGCGGCGCCGACGGCGCTCCAGCCCCAGGCGGCGACAACGAGGATGACGATGGCAGCGAACAGTTTTTTCATGGTTTTGGCCGGAGAGTCGGTTGATCGATGGGACGGGCGGCTGGCTCAGCGGCTGGCCGGCGCCGCCGGCAGGTCGTCGCGGCAGCGGCGCTTGCTGCACTCGGCGCCGTCGGCGCGTTCGCCGCGGGGGTCGCCGTCGCGGAAGCGGCGCTCGATCACCTCGCCGCGCGCCGCGTCGACGTCGAGCTTGACGCGCCGGCCGTCGCGGTCGGTGGCGCGCACTTCGTAGCCGCCGCGCTCGCGCTCGATCTTCTCGATGTTGCGGTAGCCGGCGGCTTCGAGCTTCCGATGCACCTCCGGGATCGACAGCCAGCCGCGCTCGGCGGCGCCGCCGCGATGGCTGTCGGCGAAGGTGGCGCCGGCGAGCGCGAGGCCGGCGACGGCGAGGATGGCGGGGATGGCGTTGCGGTAGCGGGTGTTCATGGCGTCAGGCTCCTTTCGTGGCAGCCGCGATGGCGGCCGCGGATTGTCGGCGGCGAAGATGAAGGCGGGCTGAAGGTGGTTGCGGTCGGTCGTGTTCGCGGTGGCTTTTTTGCGTTGCGCGGGGCATTGTTCCGTCGCCCCCGAGGGGGCTTCTTCGCAATGTGCTGAGCATCGTTCCGTCGCCCCCAAGGGGGCTTCTTCGCAATGTGCTGAGCACATTGCTCAGTCGTCGTAGTAACCACGCTCGGCGGCGGTGTGGCAGGCGAGGCAGTTGGCGCGCGTGCGCACTTCCTTGTGCCGCCATTCCCAGTCCGGCACCTCGCGGTGCTCCTTGCGCCATTTCGGCAGTTCGCTGATGCGCTGCGGCGCCGCTTCCGGCGGTACGCCGCGCAGCAGCTTGCCGGCGTAGGGGCGGCCGGCGGCGCTGTCGCCGGCGTTGGCGACGAGGTAGTCGGCGATGCGGCGGGCGGTCGCCGGTTCGACGCTGGCGTCGTCGCCGAAGTGGTTCTGCAGTTCGCCCATCATCTTCTGCCAGGAGCGCGCCGGCAGCATCGACGGCGCGAAGGCGAGGTGGCAGCTGCCGCATTCCTCCCGGACCACCGGATCGGCGACCGGCGGGTAGTAGTGGCCGCCGCCGGCCTGCGCGCGGCCGAGGAGCAGCGCGGAAAAGCCGACGACGAGCAGGGCGAGGGCGAGCGGGCGGGCGAGGCGGCGCGGCGGGAACGGGGTGCGTGCGGTCATGGCGATCTCCTTCGCGTTCTAGCGGGCGGACATGAAGCTCAGCCAGTCGCCCTTTTCCTGCGGCGTGCATTCGCGGCCGAGCACTTCGTTGCAGTTGCGCTTGAACCATTTCTCGACCTTCGCCGGGTCGGCGTAGCGCGACGGATTGACCGACACCGCCATCGCCTCGACCGCCTTGCCGGCCGGCGTGCGGCCGGGGCCGCGCACGTCCGGTCCGTGGCAGGAGGTGCAGGCCGGCGTGTCCGGCTTGCCGCCGGCGAACTGGCGGGTGTGCAGGGTCTGCCCGCGCTCGGCGGAAAAGCCGGCGAAGGCGGGGTTCGCCGCTTTCGCGGCGGCGGCGTAGGCGGCCAGCAGGTCGTCGCGCGGCGCGGCGGCGGCGAGCGGCAACGCGAGGCCGAGGGCGATGCCGGCGGCGAGGCGGCGGAGGGCGGTGGGCTGCATGCGTTTCTCCTCGAAAGGGGGCCAATCGGTGGCGACGGGACGAACGATGCGCCCGCCTGCCTGAACGGACGGTGAATCTTCCGTTCAGCTTCCGTTCACCTTGTCCGGCCTATAAGATCGGCATCGATCCGCCGGAACCGCCGCCATGAACCGCCTTCGCCGCCTGCTGCCCCTGCTCTGTCTCGCGCTCGCCGCCGGCGCCGCGCCGGCCAGCGACGAGCGCGGCCACGACCACGACCGCGCCCGGCAGGCGCTGGAGGCCGGTGAGGTGCTGCCGCTGCGCACGATCCTCGAACGCGTCGAGCGCGAGCATCCGGGGCAGGTGCTGGAGGTCGAGCTGGAGCGCCGCGACGGGCGCTGGCTCTACGAGATCAAGCTGCTGCGCCCGGGCGGCATGCTGAGCAAGCTGAAGGTGGACGCCGCCGACGGCCGCGTCCTTGAACACCGGCAGCGCGAACGCAAGGGAGGCGAACGCTGATGCGCATCCTCGTCGTCGAGGACGAACCGACGCTCGCCGCGCAGCTCGCCGAGGCGCTGGCCGCCGCCGGCTACGCCGTGGACCGCGCCGACAACGGTGTCGACGCGCACTTCCTCGGCGACGCCGAGGCCTTCGACGCGGTCGTCCTCGACCTCGGCCTGCCGCGTCTCGACGGCCTGTCCGTGCTGCGTCGCTGGCGCGCCGCCGGGCGGACGATGCCGGTGCTCATCCTCACCGCGCGCGACGGCTGGCACGAGAAGGTCGCCGGCATCGACGCCGGCGCCGACGACTACCTCGCCAAGCCCTTCCACATGGAGGAGCTGCTCGCCCGCCTGCGCGCGCTGATCCGCCGCGCCGGCGGCCACGCCAGCGCCGAGCTGCGCTGCGGGCCGCTGACGCTGGATACGCGCAGCGGCCGCGCCGCCGTCGACGGGCAGGCGCTGACGCTGACCGGCCACGAGTACCGCGTCCTCGCCTACCTGATGCACCACGCCGGCGAAGTGGTGTCGCGCAGCGAACTGACCGAGCACATCTACGCGCAGGATTTCGACCGCGACTCGAACACCGTCGAGGTCTTCATCGCCCGCCTGCGCAAGAAGCTGCCGCCGGACCTGATCGAGACCGTGCGCGGCCTCGGCTACCGGCTGGGCGCGCCGCGATGAGCGCCGGCGCAGCGTTGCCGCCGTCGCCGCTGCGCGGTTCGCTGCGCAGCCGCCTGCTGCTCGGCACGCTGGTCTGGATCGCGGCGACGATCGTCGCCGCCGGCTGGGGCCTGGGCAGCCTGTTCCGTCAGCACGTGACGGCGCAGTTCCACGCCGAACTGCTGACCCACCTCGACCAGCTGACGGCCAACCTCGCGCTCGACGCCGAGGGGCGGCCGGCGCTCGCGCTGCCGCTCAGCGACCCGCGCCTGAGCCGGCCGTATTCCGGCTGCTACTGGCAGGTCGACGGGATGGATGCGGGAGCGGCGGCGACCGGCCTCCTGCGCTCGCGCTCGCTGTGGGATTTCGTGCTGGCGGCGCCGGCCGATTCGCCGGCCGACGGCGAGATCCACCGGCACCGCATCGTCGGCCCGGAAGGGCGGCCGGTCGGCATGGTCGAGCGCACCGTCCGCATCGACGACGCGGCGGACGGCCGGCCGCGCGTCTTCCGGCTGATCGCGGCGGCCGACGAACGCGAGATGGAGGAACCGATCGCGCGCTTCAACGGCACCCTCTGGCTGGCGCTCGGCGTGCTCGCCGCCGGGCTGGCGGCGGCCGCGCTGGTCCAGGTCGTCGTCGGCCTGTCGCCGCTCGACAAGCTGCGCGCATCGCTCGGCAAGGTGCGCGGCGGCGAAACCCCCCGTCTGGACGGCGATTTTCCGGCGGAGGTGATGCCGCTGGTCGATGAGTTCAACTCGGTTCTCGCGCAGAACGCCGAGGTCGTCGAGCGTTCGCGGACGCAGGCCGGCAACCTCGCGCATGCGCTGAAGACGCCGCTCAGCGTGCTGGCCAATGCCGCCGATGCGGCGGGCGGCAAGGAGGGCAGCGGCGGACGGAGAGACGCCCGGGAACTGGCCCGTCTCGTCGCGGAACAGGTCGAGACGGCGCGCAAGCAGGTCGACTACCACCTGGCCCGGGCGCAGGCGGCGGCGAGCGTCCGCATGCCCGGCACGCGGACGCCGCTGCTGCCTGCGGTCGAGGGGCTGGCGCGCACCATGCGCCGCATCCACGCCGAGCGCGGGCTCGATCTGCATGTCGCCGAACTTCCGGAGTCGCTGGCGTTCCGCGGCGAAATGCAGGATTTGCAGGAAATGCTCGGCAATCTTCTCGACAACGCCTGCAAATGGGCGGCGCACGAGGTCCGGATCGGCGGGCGCCGGCAAGGCGAAATGCTGGAGATCGTCATCGACGACGACGGTGAGGGCATTCCCGCCGGGCAGCGGGACGCGGTGATCCGGCGCGGTGTGCGCGCCGACGAGCAGGTACCCGGCTCGGGGCTTGGCCTGTCGATCGTCGACGACCTGGCCCGCCTCTACGGCGGCCGCGTCGAGCTCGCCGATTCGCCGCTCGGCGGGCTGCGTGCGGTTCTCGTGCTGCCGGCGGCGAAATAGCCTGTTAACGTCGGGTTAATGTTGCCGGAATTACGATGAATGCTCGTTTTCACGGGCTTCGTCATGAATCGCAACTTCCGCCATTTCTTCGCATCGCTCGGCGCCGTCGCCGCTGCTTTCGCCGCTCTCCATTCCGCGCCGGCCGTGGCCAATGAGCCGCTTCTCCTCCTGCCGTCGCAGGTCAAGGCGCTCGGCATCGGCACGGCCGTCGTCGGCGCCACCGGGGCCGCCCGCAGGGGCGCGCTGCCGGCCGCCGTCCGCGTACCCAACGAGCAGATGCGCATCGTCAGCGCGCCGGTCGGCGGCGCGGTCGAGATGCTGGCGGTCGGCCCCGGCGATGCCGTCCGGCGTGGCCAGGTCCTGGCCCGGCTGGCCAGCCCGCAGGCCCTCGAACTGCAACGCGACGCGCTGCAGGCGGGCGCCCAGGCCAGGCTGCTCGACCAGAACCTGAAGCGGGACGAGCAGCTCTTCGCCGAAGGCCTGATCGCCGAATCCCGGCTGCAGGCGACGCGCGCGGCGGCCGCCCAGGCGGCGGCGCTGGCCAACGAGCGCCGCCAGGGCCTCTCGCTGGCGGGGATTGCGCCGGGGAAACTGGGTGAAGGGCTGGCGCTGCTGGCGCCGATCGACGGCGTCGTCCTCGAACAGGGCGTGCAGCTCGGCGCCCGCGTCGAGCCGGCGGCGCTCGTTTACCGCATCGCCCGGCTGACGCCTCTGTGGCTGGAGATCCAGGCGCCGCTTGAGCTGGCGGCGACGCTGCGGAGCGGAATGAAGCTGCGGGTCGCCGACCGCCCGGTCGTCGGCAGGCTGATCGCCATCGGGCGCGCGGTCGATGCCGCCAGCCAGACGGTCCTGCTGCGGGCCGAGGTCGAGGGCGGCGCGGATTCGCTGCGCCCGGGGCAGATCGTCGAGGTCGAGATCGACGCCGATGGCGGCGGCCATGCCGGTGCCACCGGGGCTGCCGGCGACGCGGCGAAGGGCGTCCGCATCCCTGCCGCTGCGCTGGCTCGCCATCAGGGCGCGACGCTGGTCTTCGTGCACACCGCGAGCGGCGAAAAGGGCGAAAAGGGCGATGCCTTCGCCCCGCGTCCGGTACGCATCGTCAGCCAGGGCGGCGACAGCGTCGTCGTCCACGGCGTCGCCAACGGTGAGCGCATCGCCGTCAAGGGCGTTTCCGGGTTGAAGGCAATGCTCAGCGGCGTGGGCCAAGAGTGATGCTGGCCGCGCTCATCCGTTTTTCGCTGACGCAGCGCCTCCTGGTGCTGGTCCTCACGGCGATGCTGATCGGCGCCGGCGTGCAGGCCTTCTTCGGCCTGCCGATCGACGCCTTCCCCGATGTGTCGACGACGCAGGTCAAGATCATCCTGAAGGCGCCCGGCATGACGCCGGAAGAGGTGGAGACGCGGCTGGCCGTTCCGGTCGAGCAGGAACTCCTCGGCATCCCGCGCCAGCGCCTGCTGCGCTCGACGTCGAAGTACGCGCTGACCGACATCACCATCGACTTCGAGGACGGCACCGAC
The DNA here is from genome assembly GCA_024710925.1 of Rhodocyclaceae bacterium. Taxonomy (GTDB): domain Bacteria; phylum Pseudomonadota; class Gammaproteobacteria; order Burkholderiales; family Rhodocyclaceae; genus Proximibacter. The sequence goes on from JANJTW010000094.1 coordinate 7,548, forward strand.
ATCTACTGGGCGCGCCAGCAGGTCGGCGAGCGCCTGGCCTCGGCGATGGACAGCCTGCCGCCGGGCGTTTCCGGCGGCATGGCGCCGATCACGACGCCGCTCGGCGAGATGTTCATGTTCACCATCGAGGGCGATCTGCCGCTGGCGGAAAAGCGGGCGCTGCTCGACTGGGTGATCCGTCCGCAGCTGCGTACCATTGCCGGCGTCGCCGACGTCAACAGCCTCGGTGGCGAGGTGCGGACCTTCGAGATCGTGCCGCAGCCGCAACTGCTGACGGCCCGTGGATTGTCGGTGCGCGACCTGCGCGCCGTACTCGAAGCCAACAACCGCAACGATGGCGCCGGGCGGCTCGCCGACGGCGAGGAGTCGCTGCTGGTGCGTGCCGAGGGCGCTATCCGCGACCTCGACGACGTCCGCGCCATCGTCGTCCAGGCCGGCAACGGCGGCGTCGTGCGCGTCGGCGACATCGCCGACGTGCGGCTGGGCGCATTGACCCGCTATGGCGCGGTGACAAAAAACGGGCAGGGCGAAGCGGTGCAGGGGCTGGTCCTCGGCCTGCGCGGTGCCAATGCGCAGAGCGTGGTCGCCGGCGTCAAGGCGAAGCTCGCCGAAATCGCGCCGACGCTGCCGGAAGGCGTCAGCGTCGAAGCCTTCTACGACCGCAGCAATCTGGTCAGCCGTGCCGTCGGCACGGTTTCCAAGGCGCTGCTCGAAGCCATCGTGCTCGTCGTCCTGCTGCTGCTCGCCTTCCTCGGCAACCTGCGCAGTGCGCTGGTCGTCGCCATCATGCTGCCGCTCTCTGCGCTCGCCACCTTCATCCTGATGCGGATGTTCGGCCTTTCCGCCAACCTGATGAGCCTCGGCGGCCTGGCCATCGCCATCGGCATGCTGGTCGATGCGGCGGTGGTCGTCGTCGAGAACGTCGAGAGCCAGTTGGCCGAAGCGCCGGACAACCTGCCGACGCTGCACCTGATCTACCGTGCCGCGCGCGAGGTGGCGGCGCCGGTCGCTTCCGGCATCGCCATCATCGTCATCGTCTTCCTGCCGCTGCTCACGCTGCAGGGGCTGGAAGGCAAGATGTTCGGGCCGGTCGCGCTGACCATCGTCTTCGCGCTGTCCTCTTCCCTGCTGCTGGCGCTGACCGTGGTGCCGGTGCTCGCCTCGTACATGATCCGGCGCGGCGTGCATCACGAGCCGTGGCTGGTGAAGAAGCTGTCGGCTACCTACGACCGGGTGCTGGCCTCGGCGCTGGCCAACGGCCGGCGTTTCGTCATCGCCGCGCTGATCGCGCTGGCCGCTGCCGCCGGCGCCTTCTTCCTGCTCGGCAAGAGCTTCATGCCGACGATGGACGAGGGCGACCTGATCATGCAGCTGGAAAAGCTGCCGTCGATCGGGCTGGAGCAGACCATCGCCATCGACAGCCGCGTGCAGCAGGCGGTGCTGGAGAAGGTGCCGGAGATCAAGGCCATCGTCGCCCGTGCCGGCTCCGACGAGCTCGGCCTCGACCCGATGGGCCTCAACCAGACCGATACCTTCATGGTGCTGCAGCCGCGCGACAGCTGGCGCGTATCCGATCCCGCCTGGCTGGCGGACCGGCTGCGCGAGGTGATGAACGATTTCCCGGGCATCGGCGTCGCTTTCACGCAGCCGATCGACATGCGCGTTTCCGAAATGCTGACCGGCGTCCGCGGCGATCTGGCGATCAAGATCTTCGGCCCGGAACTGGCGACCCTGAACCGCCTGGCCGGAGAAATCGAAGCCGCGGTGAAGAAGGTGAACGGCGCGCAGGACACCTTCACGCTGAAGAACGACGGCGTCCAGTATCTCAAGGTCGGCATCGACCGCCTCGCCGCCGGCAGGCTCGGGCTCAATGTCGACGACATCCAGAACGACCTGAAATCGCTGCTCGAAGGCCGCATGGTCGGCACCGTGATCGAGCAGGGGCGGCGCCTGCCGGTCGTCCTGCGCGGGCCGGACAGCCTGCGTGCGTCGCCGGCCGATTTCGAGGCCTTGCGCCTCAGCCTGCCGAACGGCGGCAGCGTGCCGCTGGCCAATGTGGCCCGCCTCCAGCGCGTCGACGGGCCGGTGAAGGTCGACCGGGAGAATGCTCAGCGCTACGTCGTCGTCCAGTCGAACGTCCGCGGCCGCGACCTCGTCGGCTTCGTGGACGACGCCAAGGCCGCCGTCGCCCGGGACGTGCAGCTGCCGCAGGGCTACCAGCTGGCCTGGGGCGGCCAGTTCGAGAACCAGCAGCGGGCTGCGGCACGGCTGATGGTGGTGGTGCCGATCGCACTGCTGCTGATCTTCTTCCTGCTCTTCTCGACCTTCGGCTCGGTGCGGCAGGCGTTGCTGGTGCTCTCGAACATTCCCTTCGCGATGATCGGCGGTATCTTCGGCCTGCTGCTCTCCGGCGAATACCTGTCGGTGCCGGCGTCGGTCGGCTTCATCGCGCTGCTCGGCATCGCGGTGCTCAACGGCGTCGTCATGGTGACCTATTTCAACCAGCTGCTCGCCCGTGGCATGGCTGTTGCCGATGTTGTCGTCGAGGGCGCCCGCCGGCGCCTGCGGCCGGTGATGATGACGGCGAGCATCGCCGCCTTCGGCCTGGTGCCGATGCTTTTCGCCTCCGGTCCTGGCTCGGAGGTGCAGCGTCCGCTGGCCATCGTCGTCATCGGCGGTCTCGTCACCTCGACGGCGCTGACGCTGGTGCTGCTGCCCATCCTTTTCCGTCGCTACGGTGTCGAGCGCACCGTCCGCTTTGCCGAGGAACGCCATGGCTGATGTCCTGCTTTCGCTGATCGTGCCCGAGGATGTCTCGCAGCACGTCGAAGACCTGCTGCTGAGCCGGCCCGATCTGGTTCCCGGGTTCAGTTCCACGGCGGTCCATGGCCATGGCTCGGTCGTCCGCCTGGTCGAGGCCAGCGAGCTGGTGCGCGGCCATTCGCCCCGCGTCCAGATCCAGACGGTCGGTGCGGAGGCGGACATGCGCGAGGTGCTGGCGATGGTCAAGCGCGAACTGCCGCAGGCCAATGTCTTCTACTGGCTGTTGCCGGTGATCGGAGTGGGGCGTCTATGAAAAAACTGATTGCAGCAGCATTGGCCGCGGCATTCTGCGGTTTCGCGCAGGCGGCAGAAAACGTAACCCAGCAGGTCACCCTGCCGGCCGGACAGGCATCTGCCCATCCGGCGACGCTGCCCTATCTTCCGCCGCAGGAAGTCGTGCTCAAGGCGCTGTACGCCAGCCCGGCGATTCATGCCGCAGGCAGCCTGGTGCGTGCCGAAGAGGCCAATCGCAGCCGCCTCGAAGCCGGCGAATACGAATGGAACGTCCGCCTCGGCAGCCAGCGCCGGCGCAGCAATGCCGTCGGCGCGCCGGACGAGCGCTTCAGCGAGTGGAACGCCGGCCTGGAACGCCCGCTGCGGCTTCCGGGCAAGGCGGCGGACGACGCGGCGCTCGGCGCCGCCGGCGTCGCGCTGGCCGAGACCGCCTATGGCGATGCGCTGCACGAGACGAGCCGGCACCTGCTGAAGAGCTGGTTCCTCTGGCTGCGGGAAAGCGCCGCGGCCAGCCAGTGGGAGGCGCAGGTAGACCTGCTTTCTCGGCAGGCGAAGAACACCCAGCGCCGGCAGCGGCTCGGCGATGCGGCGCGGCTGGAGGCGATCCAGGCCGATGCCGCGCAGGCACAGGCCGAGGCGCAGGCGGCGCAGGCGCGCCTGCGCCGGGAAAACGCGGCACTCGAACTGCGCCGGCGCTTCCCCGGACTCCCCGTCAGCGAACCGGCCAATGCTGCCGATCCGGCACCCATCGACGGCCGCGCCAGCGAATGGATCGAGGCGATGGTCGAGCACAGCCACGAAGTCGGCATCGCCCGCGGCGAAACGCAGAAGGCCCGGATTGCCGCGTCGCGCGCCGGCCGCGATCGCCTGCCCGATCCGACCGTCGGCCTCAGCCTGTCGAGCGAGCGCGGCGGCGAAGAGCGGATCGTCGGCGCCTATGTCAGCATTCCGCTGCCCGGCGGCGGCCGCCGCGCGGCGGCCGACAGTTCGCTGGCGCAGGCCGCTGCGGCCAGCCATCGCGAGACGGCGGCGATCCAGAAAGTTTCCGTGGAAGCGGCCACCCTGCACCAGTCGGCGACGGCTGCGCTGACCGGCTGGCAGGCGGCGCAGACGGCGGCCGACCGGCTCGTGTCTGCCGCTGGGATGACGGCCCGTGCCTACGAACTGGGCGAGGGGAGCCTCGCCGAGGTGCTGGCCGCCCGTCGCCTCGCCAACGAGGCCGAGCTGGCGGCGATCCTGGCCCGCCTCGACGCCTTCGAACTCCGCTACCGGATGATGCTCGACGCCCATCGCCTGTGGGCGGACGAGGAAACGCGCCGGGCCGCGGCTGACTGATTCGCCGTCCGGCGGCCCGTCTTCTCAGGTGGCCCGCAGCCGGCTGCGCATATGGCCGACGGCGCCGCGCAGCAATTCGCCAGGGCTGTAGCGCTTCCTCATGTCGCAGCCGTCGCACAGCGACGGCATGGCCGCCATCGCCTCGCGGCGGCGTAGCGTGTCGGCGATCGAGTCGGTCGCCACGTTGCCGATCGGGTGGTGGTGGCCGATGTCGTTGTAGCAGTAGAGGTAGTCGCCGTTCGCGGCGACGAACAGGTCGACGTTGCGCGGCGTGCACTTGAAGCGGTTGCCGAGCCATTGCCGGGCCACTTCGCGCACGCTCGGGACGAAGTCGAGTTCTTGCGAGCGCAGGCGGTAGCGGCGGATGATGCGGCGCAGTTCCTCCGTCGCGAGCGCGTGTTCCTGCTGGTTGCCGGCACGGTTGTAGAGTGTCGGCGACATGGTCAGCGTGCCGATGCCCTGCGCCTTCAGCCAGTCGATGGTCGCCGGCAGCGTCGGCAGGCACTCCGGCATCGGCGTCAGGCTGATCGCCAGCCGCGTCTTCGTGAACAGGCGCTGCGCCGCCTGCAGGTTCGCCATCACGCGGCGCTGGTCGAGCTTGACGTGCACGCGCCCGTACACGTCGGGGTCGATGCTCGAAAACGAGACGACGAGCAGGTCGATGGCGCCATCGAGGCGTGCGATCTTGTCCGCATCGAGCAGGTGGCCGTTGCTGACCATGTCGAAGCGTACCGGATGGCCGTGCATCGCTTCGACGAATTCGTCGAAGCGCGGGTGGGTCGTCGCCTCGCCGTAGCCGGCGATGACGACGCGGAACACTTCCTCGGGCGACAGCCGGTCGAGCAGCCGGCGCCAGGTGTCGATCTGCATCCGCTGCGGGTGTGCGATGGCGTCGCGCGGGCACATCGAGCAGGCGGCGTTGCACATGCTCGTCCACTCGGCATTGACGGCGATGCGGTAGGCCGGGTTCATGATCCATCCTTTCCTTTGGTGTCGACCAGTTGCATCAACGGAATGTGGCGGGGGCAGTTGGGCACCACTTCCTCGACGTCGACGAGCACGACGCGCGGACTGTCGGGGAAGAGGCCGGCAATGGCGTCGCTGCCGTCGCCGCGCTCGTGGATCGTCGCCCGGCCGTTCACGCGCAGGCGGGCGCCGTCGGCGAAGTCGATGAACAGGCAGCCGACCCGCGGGTTCTGCAGGATGTTGCCGAGGCTCATGAAGGCGCCGTTGCCGTCGAAGTCGGGAAAGGCGAAGCGCTGCGCATCGAGGATGCGGATCAGGCCGGGGCCGCCGCCCTTGAACGAGCAGTCGCAGCGACCGTCGGCCGAACTGGTGGCGAGGAAGAAGAAGGGCGCGCCCTCGATCCGCGCATGGAACTCCGCCGGAATGCGGTCCCGGAGCAGCCGTTCGCGCCGGCTTTCGTCCCACTGCTGCCGGGTGTTCCAGCGCGTCTGCGCCGCCGTTTCTCCGGCGTGGAAGAAGGTTTCAACCATGATGTTCTCCGAGGGCGCCGGTCGGCGCGGCGGCGTGCGCCGGTGGTGCCGGCGGTGCCGCCTGCATCGCGGCCTGCCGCAGCGGCGGCTTGCAGGCGTCGCTGAGGTCGTAGTCGCGGTCGCGGGCGGCGGTGCGCAGGTCGAGCAGGCCGAGCACGGTGTGGAACAGGTGGTCGTGCGTCGCCGGCTCGGCGGCGCGCCGGCGCAGGCAGTCGGCGTCGAGCGCGAAGCTTGCGCCGTAGCCGGCGGACAGCCACATCACCATCGGCACCTCCTTCTGCACCGCTGGCGCGATGGCGTAGGGCATGCCGTGCAGGAAGAGGCCGTTCTCGCCGAGCGATTCGCCGTGGTCGGAGACGTAGACCAGCGCCGTGTCGTGCGTCGCCTGCCGCTCCTTGAGCAGGGCGATCGCCTGCGCGAGCACGTGGTCGGTGTAGAGCAATGCGTTGTCGTAGGTGTTGACGATCGCCTGCGGCGAGCAGCGGCCGAGGTCGGCGCTGTCGCAGGTCGGTGCGAAGCGGCGGAACCCGGCCGGATAGCGCTTGCCGTAGGTCGGGCCGTGGTTGCCGATCAGGTGCAGGAAGAGGACGGTGTTCTCCGGCCGGCCTTCGGTCAGGCGACGGGCGCCGGCGACGAGGGCGCCGTCGAAGCATTCGCCGTCGCGGCATTCGTCCGGCGTCGCGGCGGCGTCGGGCCGCCAGGTTTCGAGGCCGTCGCAGGTGCCCTTGCAGCCGGACTGGTTGTCCAGCCAGGCGACGCGGAAGCCGCCGCGGCTGAGCACGTGCGGCAGCGATTCGCTGCCGCGGATGCGCCGCTCGTCGTAGGCGTGCCGGCCGTAGGGCGAGAGCATGCACGGCACCGAGACCTCGGTGCTGGTGCCGCAGGCGGTGACGCGCTCGAAGTTGATGACGTCGAGCGCGGCGAGCTGCGGCGTCGTCTGCCGGGCGTAGCCGGACAGTCCCCAGTTGGCGGCGCGTGCGGTCTCGCCGACGACGACGATCAGCAGCGCCGGCTTCTTGTGCGTCTCCCAGCCGGCGGCGAGCGCGGCGTCGGCGCCGACCGGCAGGCGCGGCCCGGCGGGCGCGCCGCTGCCGGCGACGGCGTTGCGGGCGGCGGCGTAGAGGTAGTTCGCCGGCGTGATCAGGTAGCGCGCCTCCTTCTTCTCGCGCAGCAGCGCCGACAGGTCCTGGAAGGCGGACAGCGCCGCCAGCGCGCCGACGAGCAGGGCGGCAGCGACGCTCGCCAGCCGGATGCCGGCGGCGCGCAGCGGCGGGCGGCGGCGCAGTTCGCTCTGGCGGACCAGCGCCAGCGGCGGCAGCAGCCAGGCCAGCAGCGGCGGCAGCATGGCCCACGAGAACAGCTCGCCGGCCTCGCGCAGGTCGGTGTGCAGCACGTTGCGGATCATCTCCGCGTCGAGATAGAGCGCATAGGCCTGCATGTAGTAGGCGGCGAAGGCGGTGACGACGGCCAGCGCGGCGAACAGCGGCCGCACGGCGCGGCGCGGGACGAGCGCGGCGAGGATCGCCAGCAGCGCAAAATGCAGCGCCGTCAGCAGGACGAACAGCGCCGCGGCGTAGGCCAGCGTGCGCGGCTCGGCGAGGCTGCGGCCGGTCAGCGCGGTATGCCAGAACGGCGCGTTGCAGGCGGCGGCGAACCACAGGCCGAGGATCAGCGCCAGCGTTTCGGCGGACAGCGGCAGCCGGCGGCGGGCGGCCGTCCGCAGGCGGTCGGCGATGGACGCGTTGATCGGCGGATTCATCGGCGGCTCCCGGCCAGCGCCCCGGCGGCGCGCGTTGCGGCGCTGGCTTGTCCGGCGGCGGCCAGCAGCGGTTTCCGGAAGAGGGCCAGCATCGCCAGCAGCAGCGCGCTGCTGATCCAGGCGGTGGCCAGCGTGTGGCTGAGGAAGTGCATGCCGCGCATCTGCTGGACCCAGCCCATCGTCAGCCCGACGGCGAGGCCGCCGGCGAAGGCGGCGAACGCGCGGCGCGGCTGCCGGGGCAGCCAGAGGATGGCCAGCGCCGACAGCCACATGCCGGCGCTGGCGTGCCCGGCCGGGAAGCAGTGCCCCGGATGCCAGCCGGCCGGCACTGCGTCGAGCAGGCGCAGCAGCGGCTCGCTGCCGCCGTAGCGGTCGATGGCGACCGGGCAGTGCAGGTTCGAGCTTCCCTTCAGCGTGCGCACGAGCAGCGGTTCCGCCGTCGCCGCGAGGGCGAGAAAGCGCAGCTGCAGGCGGCGCAGCGGGGACAGCCGGCGCCAGGGACGGACGAGGTCGGCGAGGGCGGCGGCGATGAGCAGGAAGCCGGACCAGACGATGACGTTCTTCAGGTAGCCGTGCATGAAGTCGCGGCCGAACCAGCTGCGGTCCCACGGGAAGACCCGCCGGAGCGGGTCGTAGTAGAGGTCGGCGAGCCACAGGTCGAGGTCGGTGTACTGGCCGAGCGCCGCGATGGCGACGGCGGCCACGAGCAGGACGACGGCGGCGCGGGCGTGGCCTGGCGGCGGCAGGGCGGGCGACGGGGGCATCGGGCGCGGCTCCTTGGGCGGTTGCTGGATCGGAGCGCGAATGGTCTGCCCGCCACCTTAA
>JANJTW010000194.1 GCA_024710925.1 Rhodocyclaceae bacterium
CCGTCGGGCAGGTCGATCGGCGGCGGCGCGGCGATTTCCGGCCGCATCGAGCCGACGCGCCCGTCGAGGCCGGTCTGGCGCAGGATGGCGACCAGCTGCGCGACGTTCTGCAGGTAGAACAGGTTGCGCGTGTGGTTCTCCGGGATCAGCAGCAGGCCGCAGGCCTCCGGGCAAAACTTCTCGATCGCCGACATCGCCGCCTGCACGCACAGCGGATGGAAGGCCGGGTTGAGGTTGTTGAAGCCGCCGGGGAAGAGGTTGGTGTCGACCGGCGCCAGCTTGAAGCCGGCGTTGCGCAGGTCGGTCGAGGCGTAGAACGGCGGCGTGTGCTCGTTCCACTGCGCGCGCAGCCAGCGCTCGATCTGCGGCGAGGCGTCGAGGAAGCGGCGTTCGAGGTCGAGCAGCGGCCCGGTCAGGGCGGTGGTCAGGTTGGGCACCATGGAAGGCTGTCTCCGTGCACCGGTCGCGGCCGGGGCGGGTTATGGAGAGCGAATGTTACACCGCGTCGGCGGCGAACGATTCCGGCAGCAGCGCCTCCTGCAGGCTGCGCTGCGTGAACAGGTAACGACCGTCGCAGACGAAGCCGAGTTCCGCCCAGTTCACCGAATTCAGGCGTTCGCACAGCGCCGCGAGGTCGGCCGCCGGGTCGTGCGGGAAGAGGGCGAGCACGGCGCCGTCGAAGTTCATGCACGGGTGCAGGAAGAACGGACGCGGCTCGCGCGTCTTGCAGTTCACGTAGATGCGCGGCCGCTCGCTGACCGGATGCAGGCGCCCCCACTGCCACCAGCTCTGCTCGTCGAAGCGGCGGATGCGCCGCGCCAGCAGGCGCTGCTTGAACGGCTTCAGGGCCGGGTGCGGCGTGTTGAAGATCATCCGCCGCGTCTTCCCGTCGCGCACCGTGTGCGAGCAGACGAAATCCGTCGTGCCGTGCCTGTCGCTCTTGAAGATCGCATCGGCGCCGGACACCGCGCCAACCTTCACCGAGAAGATCGTCGACAGCGGCAGCGTGCAGTCGGCATGGGTGAAAGCGAGGTGGCCGCCGGCGAGCAGGAAGTGGCGCGTGTCGACGACGCTGTTTCCCGCGCTCCCGGCCTCGTAGCGCGTGCGCCGCGAGAAGTCGCCCTTCGCGAAGCGCCAGATCGCGCAGTTGGGCGTCGCCCCGGCGAAGATGCGCGCATCGCCCAGCTCGACGAAATCGGTGATCGTGCCGGCGGCGAAGAGCAGCCTATTCAGCCGCACCGCCGAGGTCGCCTTGAGGAAGTCGCGCGGCGTGATGAAGATCAGCTCACCGCCCGGCTCCAGATGGCGCAGGCATTTCTCGATGAAGAACAGGTAGAGGTTCGAGCGACCGTCGAAATGCTCGGCCGACAGCCTCGCCCGCGTCGCCTCCGGAATGTCCTGGTAGCGCACGTAGGGCGGGTTGCCGATGATCGTCGCGAACTTCTCGCTTTCCGGATAGGCGAAGAAATCGAGGTTCAGCGCCCCCGGCGGACAGTGCCGCGGATCGATCTCGATCGCCGTGCAGCCGGGCAGGTGGCGCGCAAAAGCCCCGTCGCCGCAGGACGGCTCCAGCACCCGGCCACGGTTCCGCACCAGCTCCAGCATGCGGCGGACGACCGGCTCCGGCGTGAATACCTGGCCGAGGCGGGCGACGTCGAGTGGCGGATTGGGGGCGGCAAGCATGGGGCGGGAGGATAGCGGGGAAGCGGGGCGGATGCCAGAAGCGCCGGCTTTAAGTTCAATGCTTTCGCCAAGCCGCCATCTTCACACCCCCACAACAAATCCATATGGAATTATCATTTATGTTTTCAGCATTGACCGCCAGAGTGCCGCATAGCGGAAGCCATGCCTCACATAAACAGCCGTTAGCGCAGGAGGACTCACCATGGAAGTCTATAAAGTCTACGTTCACACAGAAGACGATCCTCATGTGTCTGAAATGGTTGTCGCCGCTTCATCGAGAAAGGAAGCAGAAGCTCGGGCACTTGGGCATGTGAAGCGAAGCAACCCATACAAAGGTTACCGAGCACCAGAAGAATCGAAAGATCTCACCAAAGTTCTTTACTCGAAAAAAGCCGGGACAAATGGTTGCCTTGTAATCCATAGGGTTCCGCTCGAAGTATTCAAGCGGGTAAAGGATGTCGCCTGATATGGCGGAGACCCTCCAGCGGCGCCGCATGTTGCGCGCAACGCAACATGCTATAGTACGACCATGATCGAATCGTTTCGGCACAAGGGTCTGCGCCGGTTCTTCGAAACGGGCAATGTCTCCGGCATTCAGGCCAGTCATGTCAAGCGGTTACGAATGCAACTGGCCGCCCTCGATACCGCCCGAACGATCGAGGATATGGACGTCCCCGGCTTTCGCTTGCATCCGCTGAAAGGTGAAATGCGCGGCCGCTGGTCGATTACGGTCAACGGCAACTGGCGGCTGACGTTCGAGTTCCAGGATGGCAACGCCTACGTTCTGGATTACGAGGATTACCACTGATGGCCATGCACAACCCTCCCCACCCCGGCGAGTTCATCTCCGAAATCTATCTGGATCCGCACGGGATCAGCGGCCGCGAACTGGCGGCCAAGCTTGATGTCGCACCGTCCACCCTCAGCCGCATTCTCAAGGGCGACAGCCGCATCACTCCGGAGATGGCGCTGCGCTTGGCGAAGGCCCTCGGGCGCTCGCCGGAAAGCTGGCTGGCAATGCAGGACGCCCACGACCTGTGGATCGCCCGGCAGCACGTCGATCTGCAACGCGTCGGGAAGCTGAAGCTGGCTGCGGCCTGATCGCCCGTGGCCGCGATGCCGGACATTTCGCCCGCCACCAACAAACCCCGGCAAAAAACCCGAAAAACCGTTAAAATTCACGGTTCAAGAAATTTCGCCCCACCGATCAACCGCTGTACCAACACAATCTGGAGTTTGAACATGGCTTCCACTTCCAACCGCGACCGCCGCTCGGCCATCGAGCGCCGCTGCCTCTCGAAGGCCGCCAAGCGCCTGTTCCGCAACAACACCAAGGGCGTGCGCAAGGCCATCTACGCCGCCGAGTGCCATCAGCGCGGCAAGCCGCAGCTGGGCGCCAGCAAGTAATTCCGGCGAGTCCGGAAGCACCCGGAGGGCGGCGCAGGCCGCCCTTGTCGCTTCTGGCTCCGCCGCAGCCGTTCCCTCCGCCGTTCAGTTTCACCGCCGCTGAGCTTCCGCCAGCGCCCATTCAGGATTCCGCCGTGCTCGTCGCCGCCAACATCACCCAGCAGTTCGGGGCCAAGCCCCTCTTCGAAAACGTCAACGCCAAGTTCGGCGAGGGCAACCGCTACGGCCTGATCGGCGCCAACGGCGCCGGCAAGTCGACGCTGATGAAGATCCTCTGCGGCGCGCTGGAGCCGACCTCGGGCAACGTCTCGAAGGAGAAGCACGAGCGCATGGCCTACCTGCGCCAGGACCAGTTCGCCTACGAGGACCAGCGCGTGCTCGACGTGGTGCTGATGGGCCACGCCGAGATGTGGGCGTGCATGAGCGAGCGCGACGCGATCTACGCCAACCCGGAGGCGACCGAGGACGACTACATGCACGCCGCCGAACTGGAGGCCAAGTTCGCCGAGTACGACGGCTACACGGCGGAAGCGCGCGCCGGCGAACTGCTGCTCGGCGTCGGCATCCCGATCGAGAAGCACAACGGCCCGATGAGCGAGGTGGCGCCGGGCTGGAAGCTGCGCGTGCTGCTGGTGCAGGCGCTCTTTGCCAACCCGGACATCCTGCTGCTCGACGAGCCGACCAACAACCTCGACATCAACACCATCCGCTGGCTGGAAGACGTGCTCAACAACCGCGAGTCGACGATGATCATCATCTCGCACGACCGCCACTTCCTGAACCAGGTGTGCACGCACATGGCCGACCTCGACTACGGCAAGGTCACCATCTACCCGGGCAACTACGACGACTACATGGAAGCGTCGACGCAGGCGCGCGAGCGGCAGGCCAACGCCAACGCCAAGGCCAAGGAGCGCATCGCCGAGCTGCAGACCTTCGTCCGCCGCTTCTCGGCCAACGCCTCGAAGGCCAAGCAGGCGACCAGCCGCATGAAGCTGATCGAGAAGATCAAGCCGGAGGACATCAAGCCCTCGTCGCGCCAGTACCCGTGGATCCGCTTCGAGTACGACGACAAGGAAAAGCTGCACCGTCAGGCCGTCGAGCTCGACGGCGTCAGCCATGCCTTCGCCGGCGGCAACCCGCTCTTCGCCGGCTTCACGGCGACGGTGGATGCCGGCGACCGCATCGCCATCATCGGCGAGAACGGCGTCGGCAAGACGACGCTGCTGCGTTGCCTGGCCGGCGACCTGTCGCCGAGCAAGGGCACCATCAAATGGGCGGAGAAGGCCAAGCCCGGCTACTTCGCGCAGGACCACGCGGCGCTGTTCGACGCCGACACGCCGCTCACCGACTGGATCGCCGAATACGTGCGCATGGGCGGCTACGAGGGCGAGGACGTCGAGACGCTGATCCGCGGCACGCTCGGCCGCCTGCTGTTCTCCGGCGACGAGGTGAAGAAGGCAGTGCGCGTCATTTCCGGCGGCGAGCAGGGGCGCATGCTGTTCGGCAGCCTGATGCTGATGAAGCCGAACGTGCTCTTGATGGACGAGCCGACCAACCACCTCGACATGGAATCGATCGAGTCGCTGAACACCGCGCTGGAGAAGTTCAAGGGCACGCTGGTCTTCGTCTCGCACGACCGCGAGTTCGTCTCGTCGCTGGCCACCCGCATCTGGGAGATCAAGGGCGGGCAGGTCATCGACTACCGTGGCAACTACGAGGAATACCTGGCCAGCCAGGGCGTCGTCTAGGTCCGGCGGAACGGAAGGCGGCGGCGAAGCGGCGATGGCCGGCCGGATCTGCGGATTGCTGCTCCGGCTGCTCGGCTGGCGCATCGTCCTCGTGCCGCCGCCGTCGCCGAAGGCGGTCATCATCGGCTATCCACACACCTCGAACTGGGATTTCCCGGTGGCCATGCTGTGGCGCTTCGCCACCGGCTTCCCGCTTTTCTGGGTGGCGAAGAAGGAGATGTTCGCCAACCCGCTCGGCGGGCTGTTCCGCCGCTGGGGCGGCATCCCGCTCGACCGCGCGCATCCCGGCGGCTTTCTTGAGCAGATGCGCGACGAGTTCGCGCGTCGCGACAGCTTCCATCTCGCTATCGCGCCGGAAGGAACGCGCCGGAAAACGGCGCACTGGAAGTCCGGCTTCTACCGGCTGGCCGTCGCCGCCGGCGTGCCGCTCGGGCTCGCCTTCCTCGACTACGGCACGAAGACGCTCGGCATCGGCGACTGGATCGTCCTGTCCGGCGACCGCGAGGCCGACCTCGAACGCATCCGCGCCTTCTACGCCGGCAAGCGCGGCTGCCGGCCGGAACAGGCCGGCGACATCCGCTTCAGCGACTAGCCGGCGCGGCGGCGGCCGCTTCCTTCTCGGCCCGACGCGCCGCCCGCTCGGCTTCCTTCGCCTCGCGCTTCCTCCGTTTCTCGGCCGCCTTCGCTTCCTTCTCCTTCTGCGCTGCCAGCTTCTTCTGCCGCTTCGCCTGCTCCTCGGCCAGCTTCTGCCGGTTCTCGGCGGCCTGGCGTTCCTTGTCGGCGATCTTCGCCGCGCGTTCCTCGGCGCGCTGCGCTTCCTCGGCGCGATAGGCCTCGCCCTGCGCCTTCTGCTCGGCCTCGCGTTGCGGCGCCTCGATGGCGCGCTGCGCCTCCTTGGCCGCGACATCGCGACGCTTCACGTCGCGCTCGAGTTCCGTGCCTTCCAGCTCCATGCGCTTGGCGGTGCGCGTTTCCTGCGTGTGCAGTTTCTTGGCGTCTTCCAGGCAGCTGCTGACCAGGAATTTCTTGTAGCAGGCATCGCTCGCCGCCTTGTGCCGGGCATCGGCCTCCTGCTGCAGGCGGTCGGCCTCGCGCTGCAGTTCGGCCGCACGCGCCAGCCGCTCGGCGCGTTCGGCTTCGCCGTACGGGCGCGCGTCGACCTGGGCGAAGGCGAGGGCAGGCAGCAGCAGGAGCAGCAGGAGCGGGGCGGAAACAATCGTCGTACGCATGGCGGTCTCGCGGTTCGAAGCCGGTAAAATGCCGATTTTACGCCACCTCCCGGCACCGCCCCGCCGGCCGCCTCCGCAACGATGATCGTCCTCCGCAACCTCAGCTTCGCGCGCGCCGCGAAAATCCTCGTCGACAACGCCTCGCTGCAGCTCGGTCCGGGCTGGAAGATCGGCCTCACCGGCGGCAACGGCTGCGGCAAGTCGTCGTTCTTCGCCCTGCTTACCGGCGCGCTGCACGCCGAGAAGGGCGACCTCGACGTACCCGCGTCGTGGGTCATCGGCCACGTCGCGCAGGAGACGCCGGCGCTGCCCGACCCGGCGCTGGACTTCGTGCTCGACGGCGACGTCGAGCTGCGCGAAATCGAGCGCGCGCTGGCCGCCGCCGAAGCCGCGCACGATGAGGGCGAGAAGATCGGCGCGCTGCACGCACGGCTGGCCGAGATCGGCGGCTACGCGGCGAAGGCGCGCGCCGCCGAGCTGCTGCACGGCCTCGGTTTTTCGGATGCCGACCTCGCCCGGCCGGTCGCCGAGTTCTCCGGCGGCTGGCGCGTCCGGCTGAACCTGGCGCGCGCGCTGATGTGTCGCTCCGACCTGCTGCTGCTCGACGAGCCGACCAACCACCTCGACCTCGACGCCGTGCTCTGGCTCGAAGGCTGGCTGCGCGCCTACCGCGGCACGCTGCTGATGATCTCGCACGACCGCGACTTCCTCGACGCGGTGGTCGGCAACATCCTGCACATCGAGCAGGGCGGCATGAAGCTCTACTCCGGCAACTACTCCGGCTTCGAGCGCCAGCGCGCGGCGCAGCTGGCGCTGCAGCAGGCGATGTTCGAGAAGCAGCAGCGCGAGATCCAGCACCTGCACCGCTTCATCGACCGCTTCCGCGCCAAGGCGACCAAGGCGCGGCAGGCGCAGAGCCGGATGAAAGCGCTCGAACGCATGGAGGAGGTGGCGGCGGCGCACGTCGACACACCCTTCACCTTCCGCTTCCGCGACCCGGCGGCGGCGCCCGATCCGCTCTTGGTGCTGCACGAGGCGCGCGGCGGCTATCGCGCCGCCGCCGGCGAAAAGATCATCCTCGACGGCATCGAGCTGACGCTGCGTCCGGGCGAGCGCATCGCGCTGCTCGGCCGCAACGGTGCCGGCAAGTCGACGCTGGTCAAGCTGCTCGCCGGCGAACTGGCCCCCCTCCGGGGGCAACGCACCGAGGGCAAGGGGCTATCGATCGGCTACTTCGCGCAGCACCAGCTCGAACACCTGCGCCCGGACGAATCGCCGCTGCAACATATGGCCCGCCTGGACCCGACCACGCGCGAGCAGGAGCTGCGCGACTACCTCGGCGGCTTCGACTTCCGCGGCGACATGGCCACCGCGCCCTGCGGCAAGTTCTCCGGCGGCGAGAAATCGCGGCTGGCACTGGCGCTGCTGATCTGGAACAAGCCGAACCTGCTGCTGCTCGACGAACCGACCAACCACCTCGATCTGGAGATGCGCGAGGCGCTGACGCTGGCGCTGAACGAATACGAGGGCGGCGTCGTTCTCGTCTCGCACGACCGCCACCTGCTGCGCACGACCGCCGACACGCTGCTGCTCGTCGCCGACGGCAAGGTATCGCCGTTCGACGGCGACCTCGACGACTACGCCGGCTGGCTTGCCGCGCAGCGCGAGGCGGCGAAGGCGCCGGCGACCGAGGTCGCCATCGACAAGGCGGCAGACAAGGCGGCGCGCATCGCCGCCCGCGAGCAGGCCGCCGCCGACCGCCAGGCGCTGCTGGCGCGGCGCCGGCCGCTGCTCAAGGAATCGGAAAAGCTGGAGAAGGACATCGCCGGCTGGCAGGCGGAAAAGGCAACGCTCGACGCGGCGCTCGCCGACCCGGCGGTCTACACGAACGGCGACCGCGCCGCGCTGGAAGCGAAGCTGAAGCGCCAGGCCGAGCTCGCCGCCGCCATCGACGCCGCCGAGGAACGCTGGCTGGAAGTCCACGGCGAGCTGGAAGCGCTCGCCTGAGGCGCGCGCCGCCCCTCGCCAAGCCGCGCGCCGCCCCATAGAATCGGGGCATATCCTCTGCGCATCGCACACATGTTCCGTTGCCTCCTCCGCCTTGTCGCCGCCGGCATCGTCGCCGGCTGGCTCGCCCTCGTCGCCGCCCCGGCCTTCGCCGCCGCGCTGGCGCTGACGGCGGCGGACGCGCGCGTGTCGCTGGCCGGCCACGTGGAAATCCTCGAAGACCCGGCGGCGGCGCTCGACATCGACGCCGTGCGCCGCTCCGAGCACGCGTCGCGCTTCGCTGCAGCGGCCGGCGGCGGCGATCTCAACCTCGGCTATTCGGCGTCCGCCTGGTGGCTGCGCGTCACCGTGCAGCCGGCCGCCGACGCCGGCGGCCGGCGCTTGCTCGAAGTCGCTTTCCCGACGCTCGACCGCGTCGAGTTCTTTCCGCCGGACGGCGGCACCGCCGTCGTCGCCGGCGACGAACGGCCGTTCGCCGAGCGCCCGCTGCGCCACCGGCACTTCGTCTTCCCGGTCGACCTGCGGCCGGGCGAGGCGCAGACGCTGCACCTGCGCGTGCAGTCAGCCGGCTCGCTGACCGTGCCGCTGACGCTGTGGCAGCCGGCGGCGCTGCACGCCGCCGATCAGGACGCCTACGGCGCGCACGCGCTGTACTACGGCATGCTGCTCGCGCTCGGCCTCTACAACCTGCTGCTGTGGTTTTCGCTGCGGGAGCGCAGCTACCTCGCCTACGTCGCCTTCGTTGCCGCCATGGCCGTCGGCCAGCTGGCGCAGGGCGGGCTCGGCTACCAGTACCTGTGGCCGGACGGACAGGCCTGGCAAGCCATCGCCTTCAGCTCCGGCTACGCCGCCACCGGCCTCTTCGGCGCGCTGTTTACGCGCACCTTCCTCGCCACCTACCGGCATCACCCGCGCCTCGACCGGCTGATCGTCGGGCTCGCGCTGAGCTTCGCGGCGGCGGCGCTGGCGCCGCTCCTGGTTCCGTACCGGCTGGCGGCGATCGCTACCTCGCTGGTCGGCGTCATCTTCTCCGCCGTCGCCGTCGGCGCCGGCATCGTCTGCCTGCGGCGCGGCGACGCCGGCGCGCGCTTCTTCCTCGCCGCGTGGACGCTGCTGCTCGCCGGCGTCGCCGTCATGGGCCTGCGCAACATGGCACTGCTGCCGACCAACTTCCTCACCGCCAACGGCATCCAGATCGGCTCGGCGCTGGAGATGCTGCTGCTGTCCTTCGCGCTCGCCGACCGCATCCATCTGCTGCGCCGCGAGAAGGAGGCGGCGCAGGCGGACGCGCTGCGCGCCGAGCGCGCGCGCATCGAAGCGCTGGAGCGCAGCGAGCGCGAGCTGGAAGGGCGCGTCGAGGCACGCACCTGCGAACTGGCCGAGGCCAACGCGCGGCTGACCGAGAGCGAGACGCAGCTGCGCGAGATGGCGCACCACGATGCGCTGACCGGGCTGGCCAACCGCCTGCTGCTCTTCGACCGCATCGCCCACGCCCAACAGCGTGCGACGCGACAGGGCACGGCCTTCGCCGTGCTGCTGATCGACCTCGACGGTTTCAAGGCGGTGAACGACACCCTCGGCCACGACGCTGGCGACCAGCTGCTGCGCATCGTCGCCCGCCGGCTGCAGGACAGCGTGCGCGCCGCCGACACGGTAGCCCGCATCGGCGGCGACGACGTCGTGATCCTCGTCGAGGAGGCCGGCGACGCGGCCGTGCTGCAGGCGCTCGCCGACAAGATCGTCGCCGGGCTGTGCCAGCCGGCGGCCGTCGCCGCCGGCAACATCACCATCGGCGCCAGTGTCGGCATCGCCCGCTGGCCGACCAATGGCGACGGCGCACAGGCGCTGCTGCGCGCCGCCGACCAGGCGATGTACGCGGCCAAGCGCATCGGCCGCAACCGCGTCGCCCGCGCCGGCGGTCGCTGACGGCGATGGTAGAATCCGGCCTTTCGCCGCGCCGGCGTGGCGTGCGGCGCGAACCGACACAGGGAGAATCCGGTGAAAATCGTCTGTCTTGACCTCGAGGGTGTCCTCGTTCCCGAAATCTGGATCGAGTTTGCCGAGCGCACCGGCATTCCGGAACTGCGCCGCACGACGCGCGACGAGCCGGACTACGACGTGCTGATGAAGTACCGCCTGGACATCCTTCGCCAGCACAAGCTCGGCCTGCCGGACATCCAGAAGGTGATCGCCGAGATGGGCCCGATGGCCGGCGCCCGCGACTTCCTCGACAGCCTGCGCGAGGCCTACCAGGTGGTGATCCTGTCCGACACCTTCTACGAGTTCGCGCACCCGCTGATGCGCCAGCTCGGCTGGCCGACGCTGTTCTGCCACTCGCTCGAAGCCGACGCCGCCGGCATGCTGGTGAACTACCACCTGCGCATGCCGAACCAGAAGCAGGAGGCGGTGAAGCGCTTCAAGGAACTGAAGTTCACGATCGTCGCCGCCGGCGATTCGTACAACGACACGGCGATGCTCGGCGAGGCGCACGGCGGCATCCTCTTCCACCCGCCGGAGAACGTCGTCCGCGAATTCCCGCAGTTCCCGGTGGTGCGCGACTACGGCGCGCTGCGCGCCGAGATCGACCGCGCCTTCGCGAAGAACTGAGCGCTCGCGGCGGCCGGCGGACGATGCCGCCCGCCGCCGGCCGCTCCCGCCCCGATCACCCACCCCGGCCTGCCAATGCACAGAGAACGCTTCTACACGCTGACCGCTTCCTGTCCCGACCAGGTCGGCATCATCGCCCGCGTTTCCGGCTTCGTCGCCGAACACGGCGGCTGGATCCTCGAATCGAGCTTCCACGCCGACAGCCTGACCGGCCGCTATTTCATGCGCCTGGAGATCAAGGCCTCGTCGCTGCCCTTCCTGCTCGCCGAACTGCGCGAGCGCTTCCGCACCGCGGTCGCCGAGCCGCTGTCGATGAGCTGGCAGATCAACGATTCGGCGGTGAAGAAGCGCCTCGTCGTGCTCGTCTCGAAGCAGGAGCACTGCCTCTACGACCTGCTCGCGCGCTGGCAGGCGAAGGAGCTGGACATCGAGATCCCGTGCATCGTCTCGAACCACGACACCTTCCGCGGTTTCGTCGAGTGGCACGGCATCCCGTTCCACCACGTGCCGGTGACGCCGGACAACAAGCAGGCGGCCTACGCCGAAGTGAAGCGGATCTTCGAGGACGTGCGCGGCGACTGCATGGTGCTGGCGCGCTACATGCAGATCCTGTCGCCCGAGCTGTGCGCCGCCTATCCGGGGCGCATCATCAACATCCACCACTCCTTCCTGCCCTCGTTCGTCGGCGCCAAGCCCTACCACCAGGCCTACGAGCGCGGCGTCAAGCTGATCGGCGCGACCTGCCACTACGTCACCGAGGAACTCGACCAGGGGCCGATCATCGAGCAGGACGTGATCCGCATCGACCACTCCGACTCGATCGAGGACATGGTCCGCTACGGCAAGGACATCGAGAAGACCGTGCTGGCGCGCGGCCTGCGCTACCATCTGGAAGACCGGGTGCTGGTGCATGGCAACAAGACCGTCGTCTTCCGCTAGCCGGGACGCGCCCGTTTTCCGTCAAGGAGGCCGCATGCTGATCGACCGCAACCAGTCGCTGCTGCTCATCGTCGACATCCAGGAACGGCTGGCGCCGGCGATCCACGACGGCGAAACCGCCGTCGCCAACAACGGCCGCCTGCTCGCCGCCGCCGAACGCCTCGGCGTTCCCGTCTTCGTCTCCGAACAGTACGTGCGCGGCCTCGGGCCGACGGTGCCGGCGCTGCAGCCGCTGCCGGTCGACGCCTGGCGTTTCGACAAGATGCACTTCTCGTGCACGCGCGAGCCGGACTTCCTCGACCGGCTGGCCGCGAGCGGCCGCCGGCAGGTGCTGGTGACCGGCATGGAGACGCACGTCTGCGTGCTGCAGACCGTGCTCGGCCTGATCGAGGCCGGCTACGCGGTGTTCCTGATCGAGGACGCCGCCTCGTCGCGGACGCCGGAAAACCGCGCCGCGGCAGTCGCCCGTGCCCGCGCCGCGGGGGCGCACATCGTGACGACGGAAATGGTCTTGTTCGAGTGGCTGGAACGCGCCGGCACCGACGAATTCCGCGCGCTGCTGCCGCTGATCAAGTAAGCCCCGCCGGCCGGCGGCATTTCCTCGCCGCGAACATACCGACCGCCTCGTTGCTGGCTCACCCGAAGCGCCGACGCCGCACGGCGACCGGCATCCCCGACACCGCATATTCCGCCGCCTCGTAGTCGGCCGGCTGCCCGGCTTCCTGCCAGGCGCGCTCGCTGACGAGGATCTCGCCGCGGCCGGCGAGGTCTTCGCCGAGCTTGGCGGCGATGTTCACCGCGTCGCCGAAGTAGTCGGTCTCGCGGATCAGCAGCAGGTCGCCGCTGTCGATGCCGATGCTGGCGCCGACGCTGCGGCCGTCCGCCGTCGCCAGCCCGCCGCGCTCGGCGAGCTGGCGCTGGATCGCCTCGGCCGCCTGCAGCGCCTGCGCCGCCTCGCGGAAGACGGCGAAGACGTTGTCGGCGTCGTGCTTGACGACCTCGCCGCCGGCCGCCTCGACCGCCGGCCGGCAGAGCACCTGCATGCGCCGGATCAGCGCCAGGTGGGCAAGGATGCCGGTGCGTCGGACCGAGATCGAGAAGTCGGTCATGTCCAGCACCAGCGCCGTGCCGTGGATCTGGAAGCTGCTGCGGATCAGCGCCTCGATCGCCGGCCGCTCGTCGGGCGTCGCGGCGTTGAGCGTGTCGAGCAGGTGGTCAAAGGTCTTCATCGGCAAACTCCTTCAGTCGCCCCCGAGGGGCTTACTCGCAATGCGTGCAGCGCACGGCTCGGTCGTAGCCAAGGGCACGTCCTGGCGATACGCTGCGCCGCTCAGTCGGCGTAGCGCTGCACGGGCGCCGCGGCGACCGGCAGCAGGTGCGTCACCGGATCGAGCCCCGGCGACCAGTCGATCAGCAGCATGCCGCCCGGCTCCGGCGTCCACGCCAGTGCGGCGGCATCGCCGGAAAGGTCGAGCGCGATCTGGTGCGCCGGCGACGGCGCGATGGCCAGCGGCCGGCCGGCGAAGGCGGTGAAGATCGTGCGGTGCCCGTGGCCGCAGAACAGCGCGCGCACCTGCGGTCGGCCGGCCAGCCAGCTGGCGAGCGCGTCGGCGCCGGCCAGCCGGATCGCGTCCATGCCGGCGATGCCGGTGCGTACTGGCGGGTGGTGCAGGAAGAGCAGGGCGTCGCGGCCGGCGCGCGCATTCGCGTCGAGCCAGGCCAGCTGCGCGTCGCCGACGGCGCCGCCTTCCTCGCCGGGAACGAGGGTATCGACGAGCAGCAGGTCGCCGGCGTCGCACTCGCGCCGCTGCTGCGCCAGCGCGCCGGCGGCCCACGGCTGTTCGGGAAAGGCGGCGCGCAGGCGGTCGCGGTCGTCGTGGTTGCCGGGCATCGTCGCGTACGGCACGGCGAGGCCGGCGAGCAGCGCGCGCAGGTGCGCGTACTCCGCGTCGTCGCCGGCGTTGACGAGGTCGCCGGAGAGGACGACGAGGTCCGGCCGCGGCGTCAGCGCGTTGATGCGCGCGATCGCCTGCGCCAATGCGCCGGCGGTGTCGATCTGCCGGTACAGCCGCTTGCCCGGCGCGCGCAGGTGCAGGTCGCTGAGCTGGACGATGCGCGCCATGGCGGCCGGCCTCAGCGCCGCTTGCCGCGGGCGAGCAGCTGCCGGCGTTCGGGAGAGATGTACAGGGCCACGAGGATGTCCTTCGCTGCAACCGGCGCGCGGCCGGGTCCGGGGAAGAGCGATTATGGCAAAAAAACGGGCGCCCGGAGGCGCCCGCGAGAGGATGCTGCGGCGGAGGAAATCAGTGGTGGTAGGCCGACTCGCCGTGGGCGGTGATGTCGAGGCCTTCGCGTTCTTCCTCTTCCGGCACGCGCAGGCCGATGACGATGTCGACCAGCTTGAAGGCGACCAGCGAGACGATGCCGGACCAGACGACGACGGTGCCGACGCCCCACAGCTGGGCGATCACCTGCGCCGTCACGTCGTAGTCGCCGACCTTGTTGGCGACGTAGTCATAGACGCCGGTGCCGCCGAGCGACGGCGCCGCGAAGACGCCGGTCAGGATCGCGCCGAGGATGCCGCCGACGCCATGGACGCCGAAGACGTCGAGCGAGTCGTCGGCGCCGAGCAGGCGCTTCAGGCCATTGACGCCCCACAGGCAGACGACGCCGGCGAGCAGGCCGATGACGATGCCGCCGACGACGCCGACGAAACCGGCGGCCGGAGTGATGGCGACGAGGCCGGCGACGGCGCCCGAGGCGGCACCGAGCATCGACGGCTTACCCTTCAGCAGCCACTCGGCGAACATCCAGGACAGCGCCGCGCAGGCGGTGGCCAGCCAGGTGTTGACCATCGCCAGCGCCGAACCGCCGGAAGCTTCGAGCGCCGAACCGGCGTTGAAGCCGAACCAGCCGAACCACAGCAGCGAGGCGCCGATCATCGTGAAGGTCAGGCTGTGCGGCGCCATCGACTCGCGGCCGTAGCCGATCCGCTTGCCGATCAGGAAGGCACCGACGAGGCCGGCGATGGCGGCGTTGATATGCACCACGGTGCCGCCGGCGAAGTCGAGCGCGCCCTTCTGGAACAGGAAGCCGGCGGTCTTGCCCGCGGCTTCACCCGCGGCGGCATCGACGTAGGCGTCCGGACCCGCCCAGTACCAGACCATGTGCGCCATCGGCAGGTAGGAGAGGGTGAACCAGATGACCATGAACACCAGCACCGCCGAGAACTTCACGCGTTCGGCGAAGGCGCCGACGATCAGCCCGCAGGTGATCGCCGCGAAGGCGCCCTGGAAGACGATGTAGGCGAACTCGGAGATGACCACGCCCTTGGAGAAGGTCGCCGCCACCGAGTCGACGGTCACGCCTTTCAGGAACAGCTTGTCGAGCGTGCCGAAGAAGGCGCCGCCCTCGGTGAAGGCCACGGAGTAGCCGTACACCGCCCACAGCACGCTGATCAGCGAGAAGGTGACGAAGACCTGCATGAGCACCGAGAGCATGTTCTTGGCGCGCACGAGGCCGCCGTAGAACAGCGCCAGGCCGGGGATCGACATCAGGATGACGAGCGCCGCGCAGACCATGATCCAGGCGTTGTCGCCCTTGTTCACCACCGGTGCGGCGGCGGGCGCCGCGGCCGGTGCGGCTTCGGCGGCCGCGGCCGGCGCCTCGGCTACCGCCATGGCGGCGGGCTGGGCGTCCGCCGCCGGCTTCTCCTCGGCCCAGGCGGGGGTGCCGACGAGCACGGCACCGGCCAGGGCCAGCATTGCAATCAGTCGTTTCATCATGCGCCTCCTCAGAGAGCGTCCTCACCGGTTTCGCCGGTGCGGATGCGGATCACTTGTTCGAGCGGGAAGACGAAGATCTTGCCGTCGCCGATCTTGCCGGTGCTGGCGGACTTCTCGATGGCTTCGATGACCTGGTCGACGATGTCGTCCTTGACGGCGGCCTCGATCTTCACCTTGGGCAGGAAGTCGACGACGTACTCGGCGCCCCGGTAGAGCTCGGTGTGCCCCTTCTGCCGGCCGAAGCCCTTGACCTCGGTGACGGTGACGCCCTGCACGCCAATGGCGGACAGCGCCTCGCGCACCTCGTCGAGCTTGAACGGCTTGATGATTGCGGTTACGAGTTTCATGATGGTCCTCTGTCAGGATCGGGGTTGTCGTTAGAAGCTGCGCGACACCGACAGCACGGCGATGCCGCGGCCGGCATCCTTGGTGCTGCTGCTCGGGTCGAGCGCACCGTTGTCGTCCTGCAGCGAGCTGAAGAAGCAGTACGGCTGGTAGGTGGTCGCGCCGGAGCAGTCACCGTCGGCGTTGGTGCCGACGTAGGAGAGGCCGATCAGCCAGCCGTTGACGTCCTTGGTCACGCCGACCTTCCAGTCGGTGTAGCTGGCGTTCTTCATGCGCTTCGCCGACAGGTGGCCGATGTGACCGTTGATGCCCCAGCCGTCGCCCAGATCGTAGGAAGCCGACAGGTCGAGGTAGTGCGTCCCCTTGGTGCTCTTGCCGGTCGAGGCGCCGGTCGAATCCCAGCCGCGCAGCGAGAAGTAATCGTCGACCGAGTGGTAGTACTTCAGCGACACGGTCTTCCACGAACCGCCGATATAGAGTTCCTTGTTCGTCACCGCGCCCTTGTCGGCGCCGAGGCCGAGGCCGCGGCCCTCGGAACCCGGGTAGTAGTAGACGATGCCGCCGACGTCGAGACCCCAGTCGCCCCAGGTCTTCTTCCAGCCGCCGTAGAAGTCCATTTCCAGGTTGCCGTCAGGGAAGCCGGCGCCGGAGCTGACGTTGGAGTTCCAGTTGCCGGCGTAGAAACCGCTCTCGTGCGAATAATCGAAGCCGCCCTGCAGCGCCGGCCGGCCGTAGGTCTGGTCGATGCCGCGGAAGCGGTAGCTGGAGAACAGGCCGATGTTCGCGGTCAGCGTATGCGGGCTGGCCGGTGCCGCTTCGGCGGCCGGCGCCGATTGCGCGAAGGCGGGCACGGAGAAGGCCGAAGCCAGGGCGGTCGCGATGAGAAGCTTCTTCATGGGGTGACTCCTTCGTAGTTGAGATCGAATTCGGATGAAATACCTTGCATTCGTCCTTAGCATCAGCCGTGCCAGAAATTTTAATCTTCATAATCAATAAATTGCCGCAGCGCACCACGATGGAGATACAAACTCCGCACCGTCGCGGTGCGCTCCTGGCAGGCCACGCGCCAGCACGGTGCGGCCCGGCCGCGCTACCCCGCTGTGCTAAACTCGGCCGCTCCTGAACGCCCGCCCGACGAGGGGAAACACGATGCTCGACCCGAAGCTCTTCGAGGAACTGAACAGCCGCCTGTCGGCGCTGATCGCCGCCAGCCCGGCACGGGACATCGAGAAGAACGTCAAGGCGATGCTCGCCAGCGTCTTCGAGAAGATGGATCTGGTCACGCGCGAGGAATTCGAGATCCAGGCGCAGCTGCTGGCGCGCACGCGCGAGAAGCTGACGGCGCTGGAAGCCCGCGTCGCCGAGCTGGAAGCCGCGCAGAAGAAATAAGCGCCGCATGCCGCTGGCCATCGTCCGCAGCCGGGGTGTCGACGGCCTCGCCGCGCCGGCGGTGGCGGTCGAGGTGCATCTCGCCGGCGGCCTGCCGTCGGTGACGCTGGTCGGCCTGCCCGACACCGAAGTCAAGGAAGCGCGCGACCGCGTGCGCGCCGCCGTCGTCAACTCCGGCTTCGAGTTCCCCGCCCGCCGCATCACCATCAACCTGGCGCCGGCCGACCTGCCGAAGGAATCCGGCCGCTTCGACCTGCCGATCGCCCTCGGCATCCTCGCCGCGTCCGGCCAGCTGCCGGCCGCCCGCCTCGACGACCACGAATTCGCCGGTGAACTGTCGCTGTCGGGCGAACTGCGCCCGGTGCGCGGCGCGCTGGCCATGGCGCTGGCCGCCGACAGCGGCGGCCGCAGCTTCGTGCTGCCGGCGGAGAGCGCTGCCGAAGCGGCGTTGGCGCGCCCCGGCAAGGTCCTCGCGGCCGGCAGCCTGCTCGCCGTCTGCGCCCACCTGCGCGGCGAGGCGCCGCTGCCGGCGGCCGTCGCCGCCCCGCCCGCCACTCCGGAAACGCATCCCGACCTCGCCGACGTGCGCGGCCAGGCGCAGGTCAAGCGCGCGCTGGAAATCGCCGCTGCCGGCGGCCATTCGCTGCTGATGTCCGGCCCGCCGGGCAGCGGCAAGTCGATGCTGGCGGCGCGCCTGCCCGGCCTGCTGCCGCCGCTCGCCGACGACGAGGCGCTGGAGTCGGCGGCGATCCTGTCGCTCGCCGGCCAGTTCCGGCCGGCACAGTTCCGCGCCCGCAGCTACCGCTCGCCGCACCACACCGCCTCGGCGGTGGCGCTGGTCGGCGGCGGCGGCACACCGCGCCCCGGCGAGATTTCGCTGGCGCACCACGGTGTGCTCTTCCTCGACGAACTGCCGGAGTTCGACCGGCGCGTCCTCGAATCCCTGCGCGAGCCGCTGGAAAGCGGCCGCATCCACATCTCGCGCGCGGCCCGGCAGGCCGAGTTCCCGGCACGCTTCCAGCTGGTCGCGGCGATGAACCCGTGCCCCTGCGGCCACCACGGTGCGCCGTCCGGGCGCTGCCGGTGCACGCCGGAGCAGGTGGCAAGGTATCGCGGCAAGCTGTCCGGGCCGCTGCTCGACCGCATCGACCTCTGCGTCGAGGTGCCGGCAGTGCCCGCCGAGGCGCTGCAGCATTCGCCGGCCGGCGAACCGTCGCAGGTCGTGCGTGCGCGCGTCGCCGCCGCCCTCGACCGCCAGCGGGTGCGGCAGGGCAAGTCGAACGCGCGGCTGGAGTCCGGCGAGATCGACATCCACTGCCGCCCCGATGCCGCCGGCGCCGCATTGCTGGCGCAGGCGGCGGCGCGGCTCGGCCTCTCGGCGCGCGCCTTCCACCGCGTGCAGAAGGTGGCGCGGACGATCGCCGACCTCGCCGGTGCCGACGCCATCGCCGCCGCGCACGTCGCCGAGGCGGTGCAGCTGCGCCGGCAGACGGCGCCGGAGTAGGCCCGCCGTGATCGTCCTTGCGCAGGCGGCCGGCCGCAGCGGCGCCGCACGGCGGCAGTCGTCGCACCGCCCCCGCCCAGTCCCGGCAGATCGCGGCAGGGCCGCCCGGTGAGCCGCCTTTCCGTCGGCGTCGGCGCGGCGATGGCTGCCGGCCTGTGCTGGGGCATGATCTTCTCGGTGCCGGTGCTGCTTCCCACCTATTCGCCGCTGGCGCTGTCCGCCGGCCGCTACCTCGCCTTCGGCCTGATCGTGCTGCTGCCGGCCTGGCTCGACCGCCGCCGGCTGGCCGCGCTCGGCCGCGCCGACTGGATCAAGGCGCTGGAGCTGGCGCTGGTCGGCAACCTGCTCTACTACTGCGGCATCGCCTTCGCCGCACAGAACGCCGGCGCACCGATCACCGCGGCGATCATCGGCACGCTGCCGGTGGTCATCGCGGTCAGCGGCAACCTCGTCGACAAGCAGGTGCGCTGGCGGCAACTGGCGCTGCCACTGCTGGTCATCGGCAGCGGGCTGGCACTGATCCACGGCCGCGAGTTCGACCAGTTCAGCGCAGCGGCAACGGCGGCCGGCGGCAGCAGCGGCGACTACCTGCTCGGCATCGCCGCGGCGCTGTTCGCGTTGTTCTGCTGGACCTGGTATCCGCTGCGCAACGCGGCCTGGATCGCGCGCCGGCCGCAGCTGTCGATGACCGCCTGGGCCACCGCGCAGGGGCTGGCGACGCTGCCGCCGGCGCTCGCCGCCTTCGTCGCGCTGGCCTGGCTGCCCGGCTACGACTGGCCGCTCGGCGCCGACCCGCTGCGTTACGTGGCGCTGATGGCGGCGCTCGGGCTGGTCGCCTCGTGGCTCGGCACGCTGTTCTGGAACGTCGCCAGCCAGGCGCTGCCGGCGACGCTGTCCGGCCAGCTGATCGTCTTCGAGACGCTGTTCGGGCTGGCCTTCGCCTACGCGCTGCGCGGCGAATGGCCGGACCCGGCGAGCGCCGCCGGTATCCTGCTGCTGGTCGCCGGCGTCGTCCTCGGCGTGCGCGCCTGCCGGCAGGGAACGCGATGAGCGGCGCGCAGTCTCACCGGGGCCGCCGGTAGTCCGCCGCCGGCCAACAGGAAAGCCCGCCCCGATGACCCGCCGCCTCTCCGACCGTGGCTTCGCGCTGCTGCTCGCCGCGCTCTCCGCGCTCGGCCCGTTCTCGATCGACACCTACCTGCCGTCCTTCCCGGAGATCGGCGAAACGCTCGCCGCCTCGCCGCTGCAGGTGCAGCAGACGCTGACCGCCTACCTGATCCCGTTCGCGGCGATGGCGCTGTGGCACGGCGCGATTTCCGACGCGCTCGGTCGCCGCCGGGTGATCCTGTGGGCGCTCGGCCTGTTCGCGCTCGCCTCGGCCGGCTGCGCCTTCGCGACGCAGATCGAACACCTGTGGCTGCTGCGCGCGGCGCAGGGCGTCAGCGCCGGCGCCGGCATCGTCATCGGCCGCGCCATCGTGCGCGACCTCTACGATGGCGCCGCGGCGCAGCGGCTGATGTCGCACGTGGCGATCACCTTCGCGCTGGCGCCGGCGGTCGCGCCGGTGATCGGCGGCTGGCTGCATTCGTGGTTCGGCTGGCGTTCGGTGTTCGTCTTCCTGACGCTGCTGACGCTGGCGCTGTGGCTGGTCAGCTGGCGCTGGCTGCCGGAGACGCTGCCGGTCGACAAGCGGCGCTCGCTGCACCCGGTCTATCTCGGCCGCACCTACTGGAAGGTGCTGACGCGGCCGAGCTTCCTCGCCGCCACCGCGGCGCTGGCGCTCAACTTCAGCGGCTTCTTCATCTACGTGCTGTCGGCGCCGGTCTTCCTGATGACGCACCTCGGCGTCTCCGAACGCGCCTTCCTCTGGCTGTTCGGGCCGGCGATGGGCGGGCTGATGCTCGGCAGCTGGCTGTCCGGGCGGCTGGCCGGGAAGCTGACGCCGCTGCAGTGCATCGCACGCGGCTACGTCGTGATGGCGGCAGCGGCACTGCTCAACCTGGCGCTCAGCCACGCACTGCCGCCGGGCGTGCCGTGGAGCGTGCTGCCGCTGTTCGTCTATACGACGGGAATGGCGCTGGCGATGGCGGCGCTGACCTTGCTCGCGCTCGACCCCTTCGCCAACGAGCGCGGCCTCGCCGCGTCGTGCCAGACCTTCCTGCAGTCCGGCACCAACGGCCTCGTCGCCGGGCTGGTGGCGCCGCTGCTGTGGGGCAGCACGCAGACGCTGGCCTTCGGCATGGCCGGCTTCGCGCTGCTCGGCGCCGGCGCCAGCGCGCTCTACCTGCGCAGCCGGCGCGCCTAGGGGAAGCTCAGGGCATCTGCCGGCAGTGCGTCTCGCGCGCCATCAGGATCAGCACCAGCGACAGCACGATCGCCGCGAAGATCAGCGAGAAGCCGGCCTGGTAGGCCGTCGCGTCGTAGACGCGGGCGCCGCCGACGCTGTTGCCCAGCCAGTTGCGGTCGAGCAGCCAGCCGACGCCCGGCTGCAGGAACATGCCGCCCATCAGCGGCCCCATGTTGCAGACGCCGGAAGCGGTGCCCATCAGCCGCACCGGCACCGACTCCTTGGCGAAGGCGAAGCCGATGATGAGATTGCCGCAGGCGAAGCCGCTGACGATCAGCGTGCAGACCAGCGCCCACAAGGGCAGCGGCAGGTAGATCACCGCCCCCCAGCCGATCAGCGCGATCACCGTGGTGACGACGTAGAGCGGCTTGCGCTTGCCCATGCGCTCGGACAGCGCGCCGAGGATCGGCCCGCCGAGCGCCCAGGCGATCAGCAGCGTCGAGGTGATCGCCGCCGCCGTCTTCGTTTCCAGCCCGTGCACCTGCTTGAGATACGGCACGCCCCACAGGCCGGCGAACGTCAGGATCGAACCGGCGACGCCGATCGGCACGATGACCAGGATCCAGGTGTTGCGGTACGACAGCACCTGCATCAGCCCGTGCCAGACCGAAGCGTGGGGGTGCGCGCCCGCCGCCGGCGCCGGCACGTAGCTCCGGTAGCCGCGCTCGGCCGGGTCGTCGCGGACGAACAGCCAGATGGCGACGCACAGCGCGGCGGTGACCGCCGCCGTGACCATCATCACCGCGCGCCAGCCGAAGGCCTCGACCAGCATGCGCAGCGGCACACCGGCGACGACGCCGCCGCAGACGCCGCAGAACAGCGCGATGCCGGAGGCGAGCGCGAACTGGTTCGGCTTGAACCAGCGCGTCGCCAGCTTCAGCATCGAGACGAAGGCCACCGCCACCGAGGCGCCGATCAGCAGACGGCCGGCATTGGCCCAGAAGATCGTCGGCGCGAAGGCGAAGAGGACGGTGCCGAGCGCGGCGACGCCGGCGCCGACGGTCAGCAGCCGGCGCGGCCCCCAGCGGTCGGCGAGGATCCCGGTGGGGATCTGCATCGCGACGTAGGAGTAGAAGTAGAACGCGGAAAGGTTGCCGAGCGCCGCGGCGCCGAGCGCGAAGTCGGTCATCAGCCGGTCGGTGATCACCGCCGGCGCCACGCGCTGGTAGAAGCCGATCAGGTAGAGCAGGGCACCCAGCCCCCAGACGCTCCAGGCCAGCGCCGCCGGGGGGAATCTTTGTTGTTCGCTCAACTCTGCTCCCAGGGCAGGCCATCGACGCGCCAGCCATTCAGCGTGTTGCGGTGCATCTGTTCGTCGCGCTCGCCCTCGAAGCCGTAGCGCACGTTGATGACGTCCTTGAAGCCGGCCGCTTCGAGCGCCTCGCCGGCCTCGACCGAACGCCGGCCGCTGCGGCAGATGATCGCCACCGGCCGCTCCGGATCGCTGTCGGTCAGCCGCTTCACTTCGGCGACGAAATCCGGATTGACCTCCCAGTCCTCGCCGTCGTTCCAGGCGACGTGGACGGCGCCGACCGGATGGCCGACGAAGTAGTATTCGATCGTGCTGCGGCAGTCGACGAACAGCGCCTCGGGGGTCCGTTCGAGGAATTCTCGGGTTTCGCGCGGGGTCAGGTGTTTCATTGCCTATACTTCGTTGATTGCGGAAAATCGGTCGGACGATTCTACAAGGAAGCTTCCATGTTCAAGCAACTCGCCGCCGCTATCGTGTCGCTCGCCGCTGCCGTCCTGCCCGGGTGTGACGCCGTCTCGCTCGGCGAGTTCAAACCCGGCGTCAGTACCGCTGCCGAGGTGCGCCAGCGCATGGGCGCGCCGGCCGCCGAATACGCCAACGCCGACGGCAGCGTCACCTGGGAATACAACCGCCAGCCGAACGGCGTGCACACGCACATGCTGACCTTCGGCGCCGACAAGGTGCTGCTGCGCATCGAGCAGGTACTGACCGACGAGAACTACGCGCTGCTGGCGAACGGCATGACGAAGGAACAGGTGCAGCGCATCCTCGGCAAGCCGGGCAGCACGACGACCTTCCCGATGAAGCGCGAGGAGGTCTGGGACTGGCGCGTCGAGGGCCACCCGGCAAACGACGAGTGGCACTTCCACGCGCACTTCGACGCCGACAGCGGCCGGCTCGTGCGGACGACGAAGATGGCGGCGCTGCGCGGCGGCTAGAAGACGATCACCTGCCGCACCGCCTGCCCGGCCGCCAGCCGGTCGAAGCCCTCGTTGATCTGGTCGAGCGCGAGGCGATGCGTGATCAGCCGGTCGACCGGCAGCCGGCCAGCCTCGAACAGCTCAATGTAGCGCGGGATGTCGCGCACCGGCACCGCCGAACCGAGGTAGCTGCCCTTCAGCGTGCGCTCCTCGGCGGTCATCTGCACCACCGGCAGCGACAACCGGTGCGCCGGGTTGGGCAGGCTGCAGGTCACCGTCGTGCCGCCACGCCGCGTCAGCTGCCAGGCCAGTTCCAGCGCCGGCACCGCGCTCGCCGCCTCGATGGCGACGTCGACGCCGCCGGGGATCGCCGCCTTCAGCTGGGCGACGACATCCGGGTCGTCGGCGCGCAACACCCGCGTCGCGCCGAGCGTCAGCGCCAGGGCCAGCTTCTCCGGCAACACGTCGATCGCCACCACCTCGCGCGCGCCGGCGGCGAGCGCACCGAGGACGGCAGAAAGGCCGACGCCACCGAGGCCGACCACCGCCACCGTCTGCCCGAGGCGGACCTGCGCCGAATTCAACGCGGCGCCGACGCCGGTCAGCACCGCGCAGCCGAACACCGCCGCCACCTCCGGCGGCAGGTCCGGGCGCACCTTGACCAGCGAACCGCGATTCACGACCGCGTACTCGGCGAAACAGGAGACGCCGACCTGATGGTTGAGCGCCTGCCCGTCCGGCCGCGCCAGCGCGCGGTGACCGCCGACCAGCGTGCCGGCGACGTTCGCCGCCGCGCCCGGCTCGCACAGCGCCGGCCGGCCTTCCTGGCAGGGCAGGCAGTGGCCGCAGGAAGGGACGAAGACCAGCGCCACCGCGTCGCCGCGCGCAAGATCGCCGACGCCCGGCCCGCATTCGTCGACGACGCCGGCCGCCTCGTGGCCGAGCACCATCGGCAGCGGCCGCGGCCGGTCGCCGTTGATGATCGACAGGTCGGAATGGCACAGGCCGGCGGCGGTGATGCGCACGCGCACCTCGCCGGGGCCGGGGTCGCCGAGATGAACGGTCTCGACCGAGACCGGCTGCGACTGCGCATACGGCGCGGGCTGCTGCATGCGGTCGAGGACCGCGGCGCGGATTTTCATGACGTCTCCTCCTCTTGTGGTTTTCCGGCAGCATAGCGCAGCCGGCCGGCCCTCCGGAAACCCTCTCGCCGCCATGGAAATCGTTTGGCCGATCAGCGACTTGGCGTTAGAATCCGAACCTTGCGCCGATTTGAAGTTCAGCTTGCGGGCGCATTACAAATGCGGCTAAAGCGGGCGTTCTTTCCGAAACCCGTTCGCTCCCGACGCTGAACGGGTTTTTTGCTTTCAGAGGTAATGCCATGCAGCCCGACCGCACATCCGAACTCTCCGCCCTCCTGAAACAGCGCATCCTCGTCCTCGACGGCGCGATGGGCACGATGATCCAACGCCACGGGCTGACCGAGAAGGACTACCGCGGCACGCGCTTCGCGGCGCACGCGCACGACCTCAAGGGCAACAACGACCTGCTGCTGCTGACCAAGCCCGAGGTCATCAAAGGCATCCACGCCGAGTACCTCGCCGCCGGCGCCGACATCCTCGAAACCAACACCTTCAACGCGACGGCGATCTCGCAGGCCGACTACAAGCTGGAGTCCATCGTCTATGAGCTGAACGTCGCCGGCGCGAAGCTGGCGCGCGAAGCCTGCGACGAGTTCACCGCGCAGAACCCGGCCAAGCCGCGCTTCGTCGCCGGCGTCCTCGGCCCGACCTCGCGCACCGGCTCGATCTCGCCCGACGTGAACGATCCGGGCTACCGCAACGTCACCTTCGACGAACTGGTCGAGACCTACACCGAGGCCATCCGCGGCCTCGTCGACGGCGGCGCCGACCTGCTGCTGGTCGAAACGGTGTTCGACACGCTGAACGCCAAGGCGGCGCTGTTCGCCATCGAACAGTTCTTCGACAACGCCGGCCGGCGCTGGCCGGTGATGATCTCGGGCACGATCACCGACGCCTCGGGTCGTACGCTGTCGGGCCAGACCGCCGAGGCCTTCTGGAACTCGCTGAACCACATCCGCCCGCTCTCGTTCGGCCTCAACTGCGCGCTCGGCGCCAAGGAGCTGCGCCAGTACGTCGAAGAGCTATCGCGCGTCTGCGACTGCTTCGTCTCGGCGCACCCGAACGCCGGCCTGCCGAACGCCTTCGGCGGCTACGACGAGACGCCGGAACAGCTGGCCGAGGAAGTGGCCGACTGGGCGAAACACGGTTTCGTGAACATCGTCGGCGGCTGCTGCGGCACCTCGCCGGACCACATCGCCGCCATCGCGAAATACGTCGATGGTGTGAAGCCGCGCGCCATTCCCGAGGTCGAGAAGAAGCTGCGCCTGTCCGGACTGGAACCGTTCAACGTCGGCCCCGAATCGCTCTTCGTCAACGTCGGCGAGCGCACCAACGTCACCGGCTCCAAGGCCTTCGCCCGCATGATCCTCGAAGGCCGCCTCGACGACGCGCTGGCGGTGGCCCGCCAGCAGGTCGAGAACGGCGCGCAGGTGATCGACATCAACATGGACGAGGCGATGCTCGATTCGAAGGCGGCGATGGATCGCTTCCTCAAGCTGATCGCCTCCGAGCCGGACATCGCCCGCGTGCCGATCATGATCGACTCGTCGAAGTGGGAAGTGATCGAGGCCGGCCTCAAGTGCATCCAGGGCAAGGGCATCGTCAACTCGATCTCGATGAAGGAGGGCGAGGCTGCCTTCCTGCAGCAGGCGAAGCTCGCGCGCCGCTACGGTGCGGCCGTCGTCGTCATGGCCTTCGACGAGACCGGCCAGGCCGACACCTATGCGCGCAAGACCGAGATCTGCAAGCGCGCCTACGATCTGCTGACGGCATCGCCGGAGCAAGGCGGTGCCGGTTTCCCGCCGGAAGACATCATCTTCGACCCGAACATCTTCGCCATCGCCACCGGCATCGCCGAGCACGACAACTACGCCGTCGACTTCATCGAGGCGACGCGCTGGATTCGCGCCAACCTGCCGCACGCGCAGGTTTCCGGCGGCGTCTCCAACGTCTCCTTCTCGTTCCGCGGCAACGACGCGGTGCGCGAGGCGATCCACACCGTCTTCCTCTACCACGCGATCAAGGCCGGGCTGTCGATGGGCATCGTCAACGCCGGCATGGTCGGCATCTACGACGACCTCGATCCGGCGCTGCGCGAGAAGGTCGAGGATGTCGTGCTGAACAGGAACCCCGGTGCCGGCGAGGCGCTGGTCGAGTTCGCGCAGACGGTGAAGGAGGGCAAGGCCAGGGACACCGGCCCCGACCTGACCTGGCGCCAGCTGCCGGTCGAGGAGCGCCTGTCGCACGCGCTGGTGAAAGGCATCACCGACTTCGTCGTCGCCGACACCGAGAAATGCCGCGCCGCGCTGGCCGCCGCCGGCAAGCCGCCGCTGGCGGTGATCGAAGGGCCGTTGATGAACGGCATGAACGTCGTCGGCGACCTGTTCGGCGCCGGCAAGATGTTCCTGCCGCAGGTGGTGAAATCGGCGCGCGTGATGAAGCAGGCGGTGGCTCACCTGATTCCGTTCATCGAGGAGGAGAAGCTGCGCACCGGCGCCGCGTCGAAAGGCAAGATCGTCGTCGCCACGGTCAAGGGCGACGTGCACGACATCGGCAAGAACATTGTCGGCGTCGTCCTCGGCTGCAACGGCTACGACGTCGTCGACCTCGGCGTCATGGTGCCCTGCGACAAGATCCTGCACGCTGCGAAGGAGCATGGCGCGCAGGCGATCGGCCTGTCCGGCCTGATCACGCCGTCGCTGGAGGAAATGGCGCACGTCGCGTCCGAGATGCAGCGCCAGGGTTTCGACGTGCCGCTGCTGATCGGCGGCGCCACCACCAGCCGCGCGCATACCGCGATCAAGATCGCGCCGAACTACCAGTCGCCGGTGGTCTACGTGCCGGACGCCTCGCGTGCCGTCGGCGTCGTCACCAAGCTCTTGTCGATCGACCACGCCGAAGGCTTCAAGGCCGAGGTCGCCGCCGATTACGAAAAGGTGCGCGCCCAGCACGCGAACAAGAAGGGCGTGACGCTGGTTTCGCTGGAAGCGGCGCGCGCCAACGCGCTGCCGTTCTCGGGCACGCCGGTGCAGCCGAAGCAGACCGGCGTCACCGTGTTGAAGGACATCGACCTCGCCGCGCTCGCCGAATACATCGACTGGGGCCCGTTCTTCCAGACTTGGGACCTCGCCGGCGCCTACCCGAAGATCCTCGACGACGAAAAGGTCGGCGAGGCGGCGCGCAGCGTCTTCAAGGACGGCAAGGCGATGCTGGAAAAGATCATCGCCGAGAAGTGGATCAGCGCCAATGCGGTGTTCGGCCTGTGGCCGGCAAACCGCGCAGCGAACAATCCGGACGACGTCGAACTGTACACCGACGAGTCGCGGACGCAGGTGCTCGCCGTCACGCACCACCTGCGCCAGCAACACGAGCGTCCGAGCGGCAAGCCGCACTACTGCCTGGCCGACTTCGTCGCGCCGAAGGGCACCCCCGACTGGACCGGCGCCTTCGCCGTCACCGCCGGCCTCGGCATCGAGAAGAAGCTGGCCGAGTTCGAAGCGACGCACGACGACTACCACGCGATCATGCTCAAGTCGCTCGCCGACCGGCTGGCCGAGGCCTGCGCCGAGTGGCTGCACGCGCGCGTGCGCAAGGAATACTGGGGTTACGCCGCCGACGAAACGCTGACGAACGAGCAGCTGATCCGCGAGGAGTACAAGGGCATCCGCCCGGCGCCGGGCTACCCGGCCTGCCCGGACCACACCGAGAAGGGCACCATCTTCGCGCTGCTCGACGCGCCGAAGAACGCCGGCATGGCGCTCACCGAGTCCTACGCGATGAGCCCGGCCGCCGCCGTCTCCGGCTGGTACTTCGCGCACCCCGAGGCACAGTACTTCGCGGTGTCGAAGATCGGCCGCGACCAGCTGGAAGACTGGGCGCAGCGCAAGGGCATGGACGTCGACGAAGCCGCGCGCTGGCTGGCGCCGATCCTCTGACGGCGATCAGCCTCCATCCGCAGAACGGCGACCCGAGGGTCGCCGTTCTTCATTGCGCGGCATCCTGCCGTTCCAGATCCTCGACGACGACGGACAGCGCGTTGGTCGAAATCAGCACCTCAAGCAGCGAGAGAACGAGCGAAATGGTCAGGAAGACCAGGCTGGCGCCGAACAGGGCCTTTCCCGCCACGCCTTCGTGAACGAACAGCGCGAACATGGACAGCGCGCAGAGCAGGAAGCTCGTCACGCCCAACCCCTGCATGTACTTGGTCAGCACGATGCGCCGCTTGAGCCCGACGATCTGGCGGCGCACGATCGGCGCCTTGTGGTCCGGCGACGCATGCAGCTGGCGGATCACCTGCGCCAGCATCAGAAAACGGTTGGTGTAGGCCAGCAGCAGCAGCGAGATGGCCGGGAACAACAGGGCAGGGGTGGTCAGGTCCATGACGGTCGCGGCGCGGGAAGGGATGCCGGCATTCTATCCCGGCCCCTCTGCCGCGGCGGGCACTTCGCCCACCCCGGGGCGCAGCGATTCGCAGTGCAGGTCGACCGCAACCAGCGGGACGACGGCAAGAGCGCGAGGGTCAGCGAAAGGTCGGCTAGAAACTGCAAACGCGATTGCGGCCTGTCGCCTTGGCGATGAACAAGGCCTGATCAGCCGCCTCGATGCACGCATCCATGTCGGCCGTCGAATGGAACTCGGAAACACCGAAAGAGGCCGTGACCCGGATCTCGATGTCGTCTTCGACGACCACTGCCGTCCCGGCGATTTCGAGGCGAATCCGCTCCATCGACGCTTCGGCCTCGGCCAGGCTCGCCCGTGGCAGGCAGACGAGAAATTCCTCCCCGCCGTAGCGGAAGATGCTGTCGAAGCGGCGGAGACGCCGTTGTGCGGTTGCGGCCACCATCTGCAGGACACGATCGCCGATCGCGTGTCCATGGCGGTCGTTGACCATCTTGAAGTGATCGATGTCCATCATGCACAGGCAGCAGGAACCTCCGTATCGGAGCATCCGGTCGCATTCCTCGGAAAGCCGCTGACTGAGCGAGCTACGGTTCCAGACACCCGTCAGGTGATCGATCAGGCAGATGTCCTTGATCAGTTTCATCTGCAGGGCCCGTACGCCGGTCTTGAAGCGGTAGGAATGATCCGCGAAGCGATCGTACGCTTCGGCCGACATCGCGGCTCCAGAGCGACCGAGCATCAGATGGGCTGCGCTTTCATGCATCTGCCGGTGCAGCACGTCGATGCGCTGCAGATGGGTTGTCCACGGCTGGTATTCACTCAGATCGAGTTGCCGGTACCACACGCCGAACGGGCAGGAATGATGGGCGTCGGGCGCCGTTACTTCGGGATCCGGACTGTCACCGCAAAGCAGCGAGCGATGATAGGCGTGGGTCCACTGCAGGTGCGCATCGGCGATTCGATCCAGTTGCTGGATGGTCGCAAGCTTGATTTCCCGGGATCTGGGGTTTCCTGCCATGTATTCAGGACTTGCCGGTCTCGCCGGCGCAAAGTTTAAGGATGAACGGGCAGGCATCGGGACACCCATGGGGGCAGCCGGCTATCAGGTCGCTCAGGGTATCGCTGATTTTTTCCAGAAGGGCCACCTGGCCCCTCATCTCGTTCAGCTTCCGGTCGGCGAGCGCAAGGATCGCATCGCAGTCACGGCCCTTCACATACGCCAGCAAATCGAGCACCTCGGCAAGAGTGAAGCCCAGTTCCTGGGCCCGCCGAATCAGCTGCAACTGCATGAGATCGTCGTCGCTGTACTCCCGGAACCCCCCCGCCTGGGGACGCTTCGGCAAAGGCATCAAGCCTCGCCGCTGATAGTAACGAACCGTTGCGATGCTGACTCCGGCCGCATCTGCCAGCCGACCAATCGTGAGCTTGGTATTTTTATTCGGATTCGCGCTCATATCGTCACCCTGGTAGCTGCGTGATGCCCCACCATCTATGGTGCAGTTTAAACACTGCACCATAGTGCCGACGCAAGGCATTTCTGCGCCCTATAGCTAGGACGTATGCCAGGCGCAACAGTTCCGGATGATGAAAAATATCGTGTTTCCGCCGCAGGGCGCCCGTTCAATCAGCCCCCCGGACAACGACATCCGCGATCGAATCAGTAGAGCAGAAAGTCCTCGCGCATTCGCGTCCACGCCGCCTCGTCCGGCAAGGTCAACGCGTCGAGATCGCCCGGCGTCGCCGCCGCATCGTCGACCCACTCGCGCAGCAACGGCGAGCCGTTGATCAGGTCGATCGCCCGCCGCTCGAATTCGTACTCGTAGCCGAAGTCGCGCCACAGCGGATAGTCGGGCTGCAGGCGACGGATCGCCTTGAAGGCCAGCGCCTGCACGCGCCACGGCTTGAAGGCGGCATGGTCGTAATGCGCCGGGTCTTCGACGTGGATCTGTACGCCACTGCACAGCTTACCGGCATGCTTGTGGAAGGTCGGCTCGAACCAGCATTCGCGCAGCACGCAGCCCTTGAGCCATTCCGGCGCCAGCGCACGCATCTCGCGCAGCACGGCGCCGGCGTCGATGTCGGGGGCACCGAACAGTTCGAGCGGCCGCGTCGTGCCGCGGCCTTCCGACAGCGTCGTTCCCTCCAGCATCACGGTGCCGGCGTAGGCGCGCGCCATCCACAGGTTCGGCGCGTTCGGACTCGGGTTCACCCAGCTCCGTTCGCCGAGCGGCCAGCCGTAGCCGGGCGCGGCGTCGGGCTGCCAGCCGGCCATTTCGATCACCCGGCAGTCGACGTCGAGCTTCAGCGTGGCGACGAACCAGCGCGCCAGCTCGCCCATGGTCAGGCCATGGCGCATCGGCATCGCGCCGGCGCCGACGAAGCTCTCCCAGCCGTCGCGCAGCGTCAGCCCCTCGACCGGGCGGCCGGCCGGGTTCGGCCGGTCGAGCACCCACACCGCCTTGCCGTGCTGCGCCGCCGCTTCGAGCACGTAGCGCAGCGTGGTGATGAAGGTGTAGATGCGGCAGCCGAGGTCCTGCAGGTCGACCAGCAGCACGTCGAAGCTCGCCATCATCGCGGCGGTCGGTCGGCGCACCTCGCCGTAGAGGCTGAACACCGGGATGCCGTGCTGCGGGTCGACGTAGTCCGGCGACTCGACCATGTTGTCCTGCTTGTCGCCGCGCAGTCCGTGCTGCGGGCCGAAGGCGGCGCTCAATCGGATATCGGGGAGCGCCGCCAGCGCGTCGAGCGAATGCGTCAGGTCGCGCGTCAGCGACGCCGGATGGGCGAGCAGCGCGACGCGCTTGCCGGCGAGCGGGCGGCGCAGCGCGGGATCTTCGAGAAGGCGGTCGAGGCCGAAGCGGATCGTGGCGGTCATGGTCGTCAGGGCAGGGCCGGCAGCGTCACGGCAAAGCTGTCGCGGCGGTGGAAATCGGGACGCTCGGCGGTATGGCGCAAGGCCCAGTAGGAAAGCTGCGGCGAGCCGTCGCTGCCGACCTCCTCGGCGACCAGCGTCAGCGCCAGTTCGCGCGCGCCGCCGGCGGGCAGCCAGGCGGCGGCGAGCGCAACGTCGAGCACGCCTTCGTCGCCGGCGACGCGCCAGGCGACCGCCGGCGCCGGCCCGTCCGGCGGCTGCGCCGGCTGGCGGTAGCCGGCGAAGGCGTAGGCCGCCCATGCGCCGGACGGCGAGAAATTGAACTCACGATAGGCGGCGTCGCCCTCGGCGGCGACAAAGGCCTCGCCGCAGGTATGCCGCCACAGGTCGTCGGCGCGCGCGGGCGTCGTCGCCGCCGGCACGCGCAGCCGGGACAGTTCGCCGCGAAGATGAAAGGCGATGCGCAGCAGACCGTCGGCGAGCGCAACGCGCGCACACACGGTGCGCAGGCCGAGCGCCGGCGTCGCCGGGTGGCAGCGCAGCGAGAGGAGGCCGGCGGCAGGCAGGCGCATGGTCGGGGCGGGCGGGGGAAGCAATGCCGGCATTGTAGTCGAGCCGGCCGGCCGGCGGCCTCGGTTACAATGGCTGCCGCATCGACACCGGCCGGCCCGCGCCGCGCCCGTCTTCCATCCGCCGCCTTCCGCCCGTGCCCGCATGACGACCCTCCGCATCGAAACCGACGCCGACCTCGGCCGGCGCAACACGCTGGCGCTGCCGGCGCGCGCCGCGCAGCTGGCGACGATCCGCTCGCTCGACGAGGCGCGGGCGCTGGTCGCCGACCCGCGCCGGCGCGGCCTGCCACGCTTCGTGCTCGGCGGCGGCAGCAACCTGGTGCTGTGCGGCGACTTCGCCGGGCTGGTGCTGCAGGCGGCGCTGTCCGGCCGCGCGCGCACCGGCGAGGACGCCGAAGCCTTCTACGTGACCGCCGGCGCCGGCGAGAACTGGCACGACTTCGTGCAGTGGACGCTGGCCGCCGGCCATCCCGGGCTGGAGAACCTGGCGCTGATCCCGGGCACGGTCGGCGCGGCGCCGATCCAGAACATCGGCGCCTACGGGCTGGAGGTTTGCGAACGCTTCGCGCATCTCGACGCACTCGACCTCGACGCCGGCGAACTGCGCCGCTTCGACGCCGCCGCCTGCCGCTTCGGCTACCGCGACAGCGTCTTCAAGCAGGAGGGCTGGCACCTCAGCGGCCGCTACCTGATCGTCGCCGTGACCTTCCGCCTGCCCAAGGCCTGGGCGCCGCTGACGCGCTACGCCGACGTCGCCGCCGAGCTGGACGCCGCCGGCGTCGCACGACCGACGGCGGTCGACATCGCCGCCGCAGTGACGGCAATCCGCCGGCGCAAGCTGCCCGACCCGGCGGCCATTCCCAACGCCGGCAGCTTCTTCCAGAACCCGGTGGTGGCCGCCGAGCAGGCCGCGCGGCTGCAGGCGGCATACCCGGCATTGCCGACCTACGCGCAGGCCGACGGCCGGGTGAAGCTCGCCGCCGGCTGGCTGATCGAGCAGGCCGGCTGGAAGGGCCGCAACCGCGGCCCGGTGGGCATGTTCGAAAAGCAGGCGCTGATCCTGGTCAACCGCGGCGGCGCCCGCGGTGCCGACGTGCGGGCACTCGCCGACGCGGTGCGCGCCGACGTACAGGCGCGCTTCGGCGTCGCCCTCGCCCCCGAGCCGATCTACTTCCCGGCGACGTAGAGGCAGGCGGCGACGCCGGTGGCGACGGCGTCGGCCATTCGCGCCTGGCGCTGCGGATCGGCGAGCAGCAGCTCCTCGTCGCGGTGCTTGATGACGCCGGCCTCGAACAGCACCGCCGGCAGCGTCGTCCGGTAGAGGACGACCAGGTTGTCGTAGAAATGCACGGCGTTCGTCTCGTCCGCCCACGGCCGCTTCGGAAAGTGGTGGCGGGTCGGCACGAAGCCGGCGCGGCGCATCATGGCGCCGATCGCCGACGCGCAGCGGCCGCTCGTTGCCGGTGCCGGGCTGGCGCGCGAGACGTACAGCGAGAAGCCGGCGTGGGCGTCGCTGTAGGTCAGCGTCCGTCCTTGCCATTGCCATTCCTGCAGCAGTTCGGCGGACACCGAATCGTGGTGCACGGAGAGGAAGAAGTCGGCGCCGGCCGCCGCCTGCGGGCGCGCGACGAGGCTGCCGATGCGGCCGTCGAAATTCACCGGGCAGACGGCGAGGCCGCGCGCCGCCAGCGCGTCGCCGAGCCGCGCCGCGAAATCGCGGTTGAACGCGAACTCGGGCCGGCCGCGGGCGCTGATCGCGCCCGGGTCGGCGAGGCCGTGGCCGACATCGACGGCGACTTCGGCGGCGCGCGCGTCGTGGGTCAGCAACAGCGCGGCTACAATGAGGGTTCGTCGCATCATTGCCGGAATTAAACCATGCCGCCCCGCCTCGTCCATTTCGCCGACCCGCTGCCGCCGCCCGCCACCGACCGGCCGGCCCCCGACCGCGCGATCGGCCCGCCGCCGCTGCGCACGACCTGGCAGGCCTACGCCGCCGCCGACGGCCTGTCGATCGGCGAATGGGCCTGCGAACCGGGCGCCTGGCGGATCGCCTTCCACGACAACCGCCACGAGTTCTTCCAGGTGCTCGCCGGCCGCCTGCGCATCGTCGACGAAGCCGGCGACGCGCGTGTCTTCGGCCCCGGCGACGCCGGCGTCATCCCGGCCGGCTTCCGCGGCACCTTCGAGGTGCTGGCAGCGGTCAGGAAGCGCTACGTGATGATCGACCCGCCGGCGGCTTGACAGCAACCGGCCCGGCGAAAAGAATCGTCCGATGAGCGATCCCGGCGCCGCCACCTTTGCCCTGCCGCAACTCCTCGGCAGCGGGCCGGCGGGCCTCCTTGCCGGCGGCGCGCTGCTCGCCGCGGCGGTTGCGCTGGCCTGGCAGGAATGCCGGCGGCGCCGCCAGGCCGGCGCCGCCGCGGCCGACGCCGCGCATTACCGGATGCTCTTCGACGGCAATCCGAACCCGATGTATGTCTATGACGTCGACACGCTCGAACTGCTCGCCGTCAACGAAACCCTGCTCAACGGCTATGGCTATGCCGCGGCGGGCGAGCTGGTCGGCAAGCCGGTGCTGACGCTGCACGCCGAGATCGAACGCGAGGCCGTGCGCCAGGTGATCGCCAACCTGGCGGCGGGCGGCCAGCAGTACAAGCGGCGCTGGCTGCACCTGCATCGCAACGGCGACGCCTTTCCGGTCGAGATCTTCTCGCAGCCGATGCCCTACGCCGGGCGGCGGGCGCGCCTGGTGGTCGCCCGCGACCTCAACGACCAGGTGCGCGCCGAGATGGAACTGCTCGGCCAGCGCCAGTTCCGCGAATCGCTGCTCGAAGCCCTGCCGCTGCCGGTGTTCTACAAGGACCGGGCGGGGCGCTACCTCGGCCTGAACGAGGCCTTCGTGCACTTCTTCGGCGCCGAACGCGAGCACCTCGTCGGCCGCACTGCCTGGGAGATCGCG
Organism: Rhodocyclaceae bacterium; assembly: GCA_024710925.1. Lineage (GTDB taxonomy): Bacteria > Pseudomonadota > Gammaproteobacteria > Burkholderiales > Rhodocyclaceae > Proximibacter. The sequence continues at coordinate 35,112 of JANJTW010000194.1, forward strand.
CCGCCGGAACTGGCGGCGAAATACCAGGCCGCCGACGACGAACTCTACGCCGCGCCGGAGCGCACCCAGGTCTACTCGGCGCAGGTGGAGACGAAGGCCAAGGGCCTGCGCGACGTCGTGTTCACGAAGGCCGTTTTCCGCGATCATGCGGGCGCCGTCGCCGGCCTCGTCGGCACCGTCCTCGACGTCACCGAGCAGGAGGCGGCCGGCCGCGCGCTGCGCGAAAGCGAGGCGCGGCTGGCGCAGATTCTCGCCAACAGCCCGCTGCCGATCTTCGTCATCGACGCCGAGCACCGCATCGTCGTCTGGAACCCGGCCTGCGAGCGCACCTTCGCGCTGAGTGCGGCGGAGATGCTCGGCACGCGCCGGCAGTGGGCCGCCTTCTACCCGAGCGAGCGGCCGGTGATGGCCGACATCGTCCTCGCCGGCGGCCGCGAGCCGGAGGTGGCGCAGTACTACGAGCGCCGCTACCGGCGCTCGCCGTTCAACCCGGAAGCCTTCGAGGCCGAGGACCATTTCCCGCACCTCGGCGAGGACGGGCGCTGGCTGTACTTCACCGCCTCGCCGCTGCGCGACTCGTCGGGCAAGGTGGTCGGAGCGATCGAAACGCTGCTCGACGTCACCGAGCGCAAGCGCGCCGAGGCGCGGGCGCGCGAACTCAACGAGCGCCTGGAAGCCCGCGTCCGGCAACGCACCGCCGACCTCGAGCGGGCCAACGAGGAGCTGCGGCTGGCGATGCGGCAGCTGGTGCAGACCGAGAAGCTGGCATCGCTCGGCAGCCTGGTCGCCGGCGTCGCGCACGAGCTGAACACGCCGCTCGGCAACGTGCTCACCGTCGCCACGACGCTGCGCGACCGTACCGAGGACTTCGCCGCGACCGTGGCCGGCGGCGGCGGCCTGCGGCGGTCGACGATCAACGACTACACCAGCGCCTGCCTGGAGGCGGCGCGCATCGTCGAGCGCAATGCGCAACGCGCCGCCGACCTGATCGGCAATTTCAAGGAAGTCGCCGTAGACCAGACGAGCACGCGGCGACGGCGCTTCGACCTGCGCGCGGTGATCGACGAGATGCTGTCGACGCTGCAGCCGACGCTGCGCCGGACGAACCACCGCGTCGTCGTCGACGTGGCGCCCGGCATCGTCCTCGACAGTTATCCCGGGCCGCTCGAACAGATTCTCGGCAACCTGGTGATGAATTCGCTGCTGCACGGCTTCGAGACAACGCCGGCCGGCTGCATCACGCTGCGCGCCGAGGCCGGCGCCGACGAGGTGCGCTTGCACTACACCGACGACGGCAGCGGCATGGACGCGGAAACGGCGCAGCAGGCCTTCGATCCGTTCTTCACGACCAAGCTTGGCAAGGGCGGCAGCGGGCTCGGCCTGTACATTGTCTACAACCTGACCACCGCCGTCCTCGGCGGCCGCATCGCGCTGCGCAGCGAGGCGGGCAAGGGGACGCACTTCGAACTGACGCTGCCGACGGTGGCGCCGCAGCTCGCCGAGCCGGGCGACCCGCCGCCGGCCGCCGGCTAGGCGCCGAAGTCCGCCGGCGCCTCCCAGAGGACGAAGCCGTCCTTGTCGCGCGCCGTCAGTTCGAGCAGCTCGATGAAGGGCGACGCCCGCCGGCCGAGGCTGACCGGCTCCGGCGCCGCCTCGTCGTCGCCGTCAGCGAGCGGCCCCCGGTCCGCCTCGACCAGCCGGCGCAGACGGGCGGCGATCGCCGGCACCTCCTCAGCGCGAATCACCCCGCGCGCCGTGCACTCCTTCCCGGCCGCCTGCAACAGGCTGCGGGCCACGTCGGCGAACATCAGCATCTCGCCGGCTACATTCGAATCGAACCTGACTAGCATTTGCGCTTCTCCCTGCGGCCCCCCGGCCGCCCGTTGCCATTGTCCGCCTTTTCCGGCGGCCGGAAAAAGCGCGGCCGGGCTTGACTGCGACGGCAGCAGGAGGATTATCCGGATTTCATGGCGCACGAACATTCTCCGCCGTCGCCGGGCCGCGCGCCCGGCGGCCTCTCCTGGCCGCTGCTGGTCGGCACGGCGGCCTTCATGCTGCTGCTCGCGCAGCCGGCGCTGCTCAACGACGGCGACACCTACTGGCACATCGCCACCGGACGCTGGATCGTCGCGCACGGCGCGGTACCGGCGACCGACCCCTTCTCGCACACCCTGCCCGGTGCGCCGTGGACCGCGCACGAGTGGCTGGCCGAGGTGCTCTTCGCCGGCGCCCACGCCGCCGCCGGCTGGGCCGGCGTCAGCGCACTCACCGCCGGCGCCGCGACCGCGGCACTGGCGCTGCTGACGCGCTACCTGCTATGCCATCTGCTGCCGATCCACGCGCTGGCCGGCGTCGCGCTGGCGGCGAGCCTGATGCTGCCGCACCTGCTGGCGCGGCCGCATGCGCTGGCGACACCGCTGCTCGTCTACTGGACGATCGCGCTGCTCCGCGCGCGCGAGGCCGGCGGCCCACCCGGGCTGCCGGCGCTCGCCGCACTGCTGCTGTGGGCCAACCTGCACGGCAGCTTCCCGCTGGCGCTGCCGCTGGCCGCTGCCTTCGCCGGCGAGGCCGTGCTCGCCGCACCGGCGGCGCGACGCCGGGCGACGGCCGGGCGCTGGTTGCTGTTCGTCGCCGCCGCCGGCGCGGTCACGCTGCTGACGCCGCACGGCCTCGACGGCTGGCGCTTCGCCGCCGATTTCCAGCGCCTCTCGTTCAGCCTTGCCCATCTCGGCGAATGGCGCTCGCCCGATTTCCAGCGACTGCAGCCGCTCGAACTGTGGCTGTTCGCCGGCGCCGCCCTGGTCCTCGCGCGCGGACTGCGCCTGCCGCCGCTGCGCATCGCGCTGCTCCTCGGCCTGCTGCACCTGGCGCTGCAGCACGTGCGCCACGGCGAACTGCTCGGCCTGCTGGCGCCGGCGATCGTCGCCCAACCCTTCGCCGCGCAGCTGGCAGCGGCCGACCGCGGACAGGCCGGCGGCCTCGACCGCTGGTTCGCAGCGCGGGCGGCGCCGGCCGGCCGCCTCGCCTGCGCCGTCGCGCTCGGCGCGATGCTCGGCGCGACGCTGCTCGCCGCGCGGACCGGGGCACTGCGCCCCGCTGCCGCGGC
>JANJTW010000197.1 GCA_024710925.1 Rhodocyclaceae bacterium
CATCGTCCACGCTGACAAGGTCATCCAGATCAAGGCTCTGCAAAGGCACTAAAAAATGAGCGACAACATCACCAACATCCTCGTCGTCGGCGTCGGCGGTCAGGGCGTCATGACGGCGACCGAGATTCTCGCCGAAGCGGCCATCGCCCTCGGCCACGACGTCAAGAAAACCGAAGTCGCCGGCATGGCGCAGCGCGGCGGCGTCGTTTCGTCGCACCTTCGTTTCGGACCGAAGGTTCTTTCGCCGCAGATCGCGCCGGGCACCGCCGATGTCCTGCTCGCCTTCGAGGCGGCGGAAGGCATGCGCTGGCGGCACATGATGCGTCCGGATGCGCTGGCGCTGATCAACACCGGCAACCTGACGCCGCCGGTCGTTGAACTGGGGCTGTTCGAATATCCCGCCGACCCGATCGGCGAGATGCGCGCTTCCGGCGCCCGCGTCTACTCCTTCGACGCGTCGGCCATCGCCAACGAGCTGGGCAACATCCGCCTCGGCAACACGATCATGCTCGGCGCCATCGCCGATCACCTGTCGTTCTCGGCCGATGTGCTGGAACGATGCGTGCTGCAGCGCTTCGCCCGCAAGGGCGAGAAGGTGATCGAGATGAATCGCCAGGCTTTTGCCGCCGGCCGCGCTGCGGCCGCCGAGGCCGCCAAGACGCAGGGCGCGGCAGAACCCGTTCCTGCCTGACTGCGGCCTGAATTGCGGTAAAATCGGCAATCCGATCAAAGGGAAAGGCGAGAGGCAGCTCTCGCCTTTCCCCTTTTCATTTGCTGGAACTGAGATGACTGCAACGATCCTCGATGGCAACGCCCTCGCGCAGAAGCTGCGCGCCGACTTCAAGACCCGCGCCGAGGCGCTCGCCGCCAGGGGCACGCGCCCCGGGCTGGTGGTGATCCTCGTCGGCGAGGACCCGGCGTCCGCCGTCTACGTGCGCAACAAGGTTGCCGCCTGCGAGAAGGCGAGCTTCCATTCCGAGAAGATCGTCTATCCGGCCGACATCGCGCAGGACGTGGTGCTGGCGAAGATCGCCGAACTCAATGCCGATCCGAAGATCCACGGCATCCTCGTCCAGCTGCCGCTGCCGAAGCATTTCGACAGCGACCTGGTGCTCGAAGCGATCGCGCCGGAAAAGGATGTCGATGGCTTCCACGCCGAGAACGTCGGCGCGCTGATGCAGGGCCAGCCGCGCTTCATCCCGTGCACGCCGTACGGCGTCACCAAGTTCTTCGAGGAAGCCGGCGTCAACCTGAAGGGCGCCGAGGCCGTCGTCATCGGTCGCTCGAACATCGTCGGCAAACCGATGGCGATGCTGCTGCTGCAGGCCGGCGCCACGGTCACCATCTGCCATTCGCAGACGAAGGATCTCGCCTTCCATACGAAACGCGCCGACGTGCTGGTCGCCGCCGTCGGCCGCCCGAAGTTCGTCACCGCCGACATGGTCAAGCCCGGTGCCGTGGTCATCGACGTCGGCATCAACCGCCTCGACGACGGCAAGCTCTGTGGCGACGTCGACTTCGACGGCGTCAAGGAAGTGGCCGGCGCGATCACCCCGGTGCCCGGCGGCGTCGGTCCGATGACCATCACCATGCTGCTCGCCAACACGCTGGAAGCGGCCGAAAGGAGCGCCAAGTGATCAATGTCGCAAACCCCGTCGTCGGCGTCGTCATGGGCTCCGACTCCGACTGGCCGACGATGCAGGCGGCCGCGGTGATGCTCAAGGAATTCGGCGTCCCGTTCGAGGCGCGCGTCGTCTCCGCGCACCGCACGCCGGACCTGCTCTTCTCGTACGCTGCCGAGGCGGCCGGCCGTGGCCTGCAGGCGATCATCGCCGGCGCCGGCGGCGCCGCGCACCTGCCGGGCATGCTGGCGTCGAAGACGACGATCCCGGTGCTCGGCGTGCCGGTGCAGTCGAAGGCGCTGTCGGGGCAGGATTCGCTGCTCTCCATCGTGCAGATGCCGAAAGGCATCCCGGTCGCCACCTTCGCCATCGGCGAGGCCGGCGCCGCCAATGCTGCGCTGTTCGCCGTCTCGATGCTGGCCAACAGCGACGCCGCGCTGGCCGCGAAGCTCGCCGCCTTCCGCCAGGCCCAGACCGACAAGGTGCTGGCGATGAAACTGCCGGAAGTCTGAACCCCGTCCGCTGAACCCCGTTCGAACTGAAAATACGATGAGCGCGATCCTTCCGCCCGCAACGCTGGGCATGCTCGGCGGCGGCCAGCTCGGCCGCTTCTTCGTTTCCGCCGCCCACGAGATGGGCTACCAGGTCTGGGTCCTCGATCCGGATCCGCACAGCCCGGCCGGCCGGATCGCCGAGCGCCACCTGCAGGCTGCCTACGACGATTACGCCGCGCTCGACCAGCTGGCGCAGGGCTGCGCGGCGATCACCACCGAGTTCGAGAACGTTCCGGCAGATACGCTCGACTATCTCGCCAAGTTCGTCACGGTGCGCCCGTCGGCGGCGGCGGTCTCGGTCTGCCAGAACCGCATCGCCGAGAAGACCTTCCTGCGCGACAACGGCCTGCCGCACGGCGCCTTCGCGCCGGTGCATACGGAAGACGACCTCCGCAACGCCAACGCCGGCCTCTTCCCGGGCATCCTCAAGGTCGCCCGCTTTGGCTACGACGGCAAGGGGCAGGCGGTGGTGAACGATCGCGACGAGGCGCTCGCCGCCTTCCGCGCCTTCAAGGGCGAGACCTGCATCCTCGAACAGAAACTGCACCTCGACTACGAGGTCTCGGTGGTGCTGGCGCGCGACGAGAACGGCGTCGTCAAATGCTTCCCGACCGCCGAGAACAGCCACCGCAAGGGCATCCTCGACGTCTCCATCGTGCCGGCGCGCGGCTCCGCCTGCCTGCGCGACAGCGCCGCCGAGTACGCCGAACGCATCGCCGAAAAACTTGGCTACATCGGCACGCTCGGCGTCGAGTTCTTCGTCAGCCGCGGCCAGCTCTACGTGAACGAAATGGCGCCGCGCCCGCACAACAGCGGCCACTACACGGTGGACGCCTGCGTCACCAGCCAGTACGAGCAGCAAGTACGCGCGCTGTGCGGCCTGCCGCTGGGCGACGCGCGCGCGCATTCAGCGGCGGTGATGGTGAACATCCTCGGCGACCTTTGGTACGACGGCGATACCTATCGCGAGCCGGACTGGTCGAAGCTCGCCGCCGTGCCGAACCTCAAGCTGCACTTCTACGGCAAGCACCACGCGCGCCACGCCCGCAAGATGGCGCACTTCACGGTGCTCGACAGCGATTTCGACCGTGCCGTCAAAATTGCCATGGAAGCCCGTTCGGCCATCGGGATTGTTGACGAGCCTTCCCCCCCAGCCCCCTTCCCCGGGAAGGGGGTGACCGGTGTTCGTGGATCGCTTGCAGCGACCACTCCGCTTCCTGAAGGCGCCTCCTTGGGGCGGCCCGGCGGAGGCGCGGGATGAGTAATCCGGCGGACATCGCCCGCGCCGTCGAACTGCTGCTGGCCGGCGAGCTGGTCGGCATCCCGACCGAGACGGTCTACGGCCTCGGCGCCGACGCGGCGAACCCGCAAGCGGTGGCGAAAATCTTCGCCGCCAAGGGGCGTCCGGCCGACCACCCGCTGATCGTGCATATTCCCGGCGCCAATTATCTGGAGCGCTGGGCGGTCGATATTCCCGACCTCGCCTACGAACTTGCCGAGGACTTCTGGCCCGGCCCGCTGACGCTGATCCTGAAGCGCGCCCCCGGCGTTCCCGACGCCGTCACCGGCGGCCAGGACACCGTCGGCCTGCGCGTGCCGGGGCACCTGGTCGCGCTCGACCTGCTGCGCGCCTTCGCCGCCGCCGGCGGCAGCGGCGGCATCGCCGCGCCGTCGGCCAACCGCTTCGGCCGCATCAGCCCGACCACCGCCGCGCACGTGCGCGAGGAACTCGGCGACGCCGTTGCGCTGGTGCTCGACGGCGGAGCCTGCGTCGTCGGCATCGAATCGACGATCGTCGACCTCTCGTCGGGCCAGCCCGTGCTGCTGCGCCCCGGCCACATCACGCCGGCGGCCATCGAGTCGGTCTGCGGCGAATTGCCGACCCTGCCGACCGCCGCCGCGCCGCGCGCCTCGGGCACGCTGGAGGCACACTACGCGCCGACGACGCCGATGCGCCGCGTCGAGGGCGCGCGCCTCGCCCAGTTCCTCAACGCGCTGCGCCACAGCGGCCGCCGCTGCGGCGTGCTGGCGCACTCGCAGCCGCCGCTGGCGGTGAGCGGGCCGAATCCGGCGCACGTCTGGAAGATGCTGCCGGCCGAGCCGGTCGGCTACGCGCACGACCTCTACGCCGCGCTGCGCGATCTCGACCATGCCGGCGTCGACCTGATCGTCGTCGAGGCGATTCCGGAAACGCCGCCATGGCAGGCCGTCGCCGACCGCCTGCGGCGCGCGCTCGCCGGCGCTGGCGGCGCCTGACGAGGGCGCGGCTACGGCGCCAGCAACCGCTCGACCTTCGCCGCGCAGATGAAGTCGTTCTCGGACAGCCCGCCGATGGCGTGCGTCCAGTAGCGGACGCGGCAGTCGGCGTAGCCGACGGTCAGCTCGGGGTGATGGTCCTCGCGGTGCGAGATCCAGGCCACCGCGTTCACGAAGGCCATCGTCTCGTGGTGGTTGCGGAAGCGGAAGGCCTTTTCGATTTTGCCGTCGGTCAGCGTCCAGCCGTCGAGTCCGGCCAGCAGCCGGCCGGCGGCGTCCGCGTCGAGCGCCGGCACGCCGCCTTCGCAGGGCGTGCAGCGGCGGGTGGAAAGGTTGCAGGTGTCGGTCATGGCGGTCTCCTCGTCGATACCGGCTGGACCGCGATGCCCGGGGTCGGTTCCCGCTTCCACGCCGGACGATTGAAAAGTCGCGCAGGGCAGGTATAATCGCGCCCTCTACGGGCCGATAGCTCAGCTGGGAGAGCGCCGCGTTCGCAATGCGGAGGTCGAGGGTTCGATCCCCTTTCGGTCCACCACCCGATGCCTGCAAAAAGGCCCTGATTTTCAGGGCCTTTTTGCTTTTTTGGCGCAGCAGGCGGGCTTTCCGCCGGCCATTCTTGACGCGCCCCGCTTTCCCTTCCGTTCGCCTGGCGGCGGCTTGCCTGCCGTAGCCGCACATGCGCGGGAGGGCTTCGCCGTGACGCGTCGGGCGCGCGACAGGCGACCGGGACGCCGGTTTGACCCGGCGTGCGGCCTCGGTATAGACTGGACTGTCCAGTCTAGTCCTGCCCGGCGCCGTTTCAGCCGCTGGCCGCTCCCGGAGTGCCAGCGGCTCCGACGGCCCCCGGCATCGGGCTTTTCCGAAATCAAAGCAAGCATGAGCAACGACACCCGACAGAAACTCCTCGAAGCGGCGATCCAGGCGTTCGCCGAAACCGGCTACCGCTCCTGCGTCGACGACATCGCCGCCCGCGCCGGCGTCGCCAAGCAGACGCTCTACCACCACTTTTCCGGCAAGGACGAACTGTTCACGGAAGCGGTGAAGCAGATGGGCTGCGACATCCGCGTCTCGCTCGACGCGCCGGATGCCGATCTGCGCACGACCCTGCTGCTCTTCGCCGTCACCATCCGCGAGAAGGTGCTCGGCGAGCTGGGCCTGTCGCTGCACCGCGTGCTGGTCTCCGAAGCGCCGCGCGTGCCGCAGCTGGTGCAGGCGATCTTCGCCGCCGGACCCGGCGAGACCGCCCGCCGCCTGCGCGAGCTGATCGGCCGGGCGATGGACGAAGGCCGCCTGCGCCGCGACGATCCGGCCTTCGCCGCCGACATGCTGATGAGCATGCTCACCGGCATGGAGCGCAGCCGCCGCCTGCTCGGCTCGCTCAACCCCGACGACGACTCGCCCGACCGCGCCGCGCGCATCGTCGACTGTTTCCTGCGCGCCTTCGCGCCCGACCGTTCCGAACCCTCCGACCAGCCCGCCTCCTGAGGACCCGCCGACCATGAAAAAAACAAGCGTCCGCCACTCCCGCTCCCCGTTCGTCGCCGCGCTCGCCGCCGCCCTCCTGCTCGCCGCCTGCGGCAACGACGCCGGCAAGGCCGCGCCGAAGGCCGGCAGCGCGCCGCCGCCGCCCGAGGTCGCCGTGCTGGCCGTCGGCTACGGCGACGCCGTGCTCACGCGCGACCTGCCCGGCCGTCTGCAGGCCTGGCGCACGGCGCAGGTGCGCGCGCGCGTCGAGGGCATCGTCGAGGCGCGCCTGTTTGTCGAAGGCTCCGACGTCAAGGAAGGGCAGCTGCTCTACCGGATCGACCCGCGCACCTACCAGACGGCCTTCGACGCGGCCAGCGCCGACGTCGCCACGGCGCGCCTCTTGGTCGAGCGCTACCGGCCGCTGCTCGACATCAAGGCGGTCAGCCGGCAGGAGTTCGATACCGCCGAGGCGCGCCTGAAGCAGGCCGAGGCGGCGCTGGCGCGCGCCCGGCTGGATCTGGAGAACACCCGCGTGCCGGCGCCGATCGCCGGCCGCATCGGCCGCTCGCAGGTCACCGAGGGGGCGCTGGTCGGCCGCGGCGAAGCGACGCCGCTGGCCACCATCGAGCAGGTCGATCCGCTCTACGCCAACTTCACGCAGTCCGGCGCTGAGCTGGCGGCGCTGCGCGAGGCGGTGAACTCCGGCCGCTGGAAGGAGGCCGACCGGGCGAAGGTCGAGCTGGTGCTGGAGAACGGCAGCGTCTATCCGCTGCCGGGCAAGCTGCTTTTCTCCGACCTCGCCGTCGACCCGGCCACCGGCGCCGTCTCGCTGCGCGCGCAGTTCCCGAACCCGAAGCGCGAGCTGCTGCCGGGCATGTTCGTCCGCGTCCGCTTCCCGCAGGCGACCGCCGAGCGCGTCGTGCGCGTGCCGCAGCGCGCCGTGCAGATGGCGGTGAACGGGCCGACGGTGCTCGTCGTCGACGGCGAAGGCAAGGTCGGCGTCCGCCCGATCAAGACCGGCGGCATGAGCGGCAGCGCGTGGATCGTCACCGACGGCCTCAAGGAAGGCGAGCAGGTCGTCGTCGAGGGGCACATGAAGGCGCGTCCGGGCAGCACCGTCAAGGCGGTGCCGTGGACGCCGCCGGCACCGGCCGGCGAGCAGTCGCAGTCGTCGCCATCGCCGCAGCCGGCCGCGGCCGCGCAACCGACGCAGGGGAAATAAGCCGTGTTCGCCAAATTCTTCATCGACCGCCCGGTCTTCGCCTGGGTGATCGCCATCGTCATCCTGCTCGCCGGCGCCCTCGCCGTGCGCCAGCTGCCGGTCGCCCAGTATCCCGAGGTGGCGCCGCCGGCGCTGGCGATCACCGCCAACTATCCGGGCGCCTCGGCGAAGGTGATGGAAGACACCGTCGTCGCGCTCATCGAGCAGGAGATGAACGGCATCGAGAATCTGCTCTACATGGATTCCGCGTCCGAGCAGGGCATCGGCACGATCAACATCACCTTCCGCACCGGCACCAACCTCGACATCGCCTCGGTCGAGGCGCAGAACCGCATCAAGCGCGTCGAGGCGCGCCTGCCCGACGACGTCCGCCGCCTCGGCGTGACGGTGACGAAGACGCGCCGCAACTTCCTGATGTTCATCACCCTCTACTCGCCGGACAAGAGCCTGCAGCGGGTGGACCTCGCCAGCTACACGGCGGCCAACCTGCTCGACCCGGTGCGCCGCGTGCCGGGGGTCGGCGAGGCGCAGCTGTTCGGCTCCGAGTACTCGATGCGGCTGTGGATGCACCCGGAGAAGCTGAACGGCTTCCGGCTGACGCCGGGCGAGGTCATCCAGGCGGTGCGCGCGCAGAACGTGCAGCTCGCCGTCGGCGAGATCAACCAGGCGCCGGCGCAGCCGGGCATGGAGTACGCCGCGGCCATCGTCATGCGCGGCCGCCTGTCGACGCCGGAGGAGTTCGGCAACATCGTCGTCCGCGCGCAGCCCGACGGCTCGATGGTGCGCGTCAGGGACGTCGCCCGCGTCGAGCTCGGCGCGCAGGACTACAACATCAACGCCCGCCTCGACGGCCAGCCGACGGCGGCCATCGGCATCAAGCTGCAGCCGGGCGCCAACGCGCTCGACACGGCGCGCGCCGTGCGCGCCAAGATGGAGGAACTGGCGAAGTTCTTCCCGTCCGGCATCGCCTGGGACGTGCCCTACGACACGACGCCGTTCATCGACATCTCGATCACGGAAGTGGTGAAGACGCTGCTGGAGGCGATCTTCCTCGTCTTCATCGTCATGTACCTGTTCCTTGAGAACTTCCGGGCGACGCTGATCCCGACCATCGTCGTGCCGGTCTCGCTGGTCGGCGCCGCCGTCGGCCTGTACACGATGGGCTACTCGATCAACGTGCTGACGCTCTTTGCGATGGTGCTGGCGATCGGCATCGTCGTCGACGACGCCATCGTCGTCGTCGAGAACGTCGAGCGCATCATGTCGGAAGAGGGTCTGCCGCCGAAGGAGGCCACCCGCAAGGCCATGGGCCAGATCACCGGCGCGGTCATCGGCATCACCACCGTGCTGGTCTCGGTGTTCATCCCGCTCGCCTTCTTCCCCGGCGCGGTCGGCATCATCTACAAGCAGTTCAGCCTGACCATGGTGGTGTCGATCCTGTTCTCGGCCTTCCTGGCGCTCAGCCTGACGCCGGCGCTGGCCGCCACCTTCCTGAAGCCGGTCGCCGCCGGCCACCATCACGCCAAGCGCGGCTTCTTCGGCTGGTTCAACCGCAGCTTCGACAAGACCTCGCGCGGCTACAGCAGCGTCGTGTCGCACCTGGTGCGGCGCGGCGGGCGCTACATGATCATCTACCTCGCCCTGCTCGCCGGCCTCGGCTACCTCTACCTGAGGCTGCCGACCTCGTTCCTGCCGAGCGAGGACCAGGGCTATGTGATCGTCAACTTCCAGGCGCCGTCGGACGCCACGGTGAACCGCACCATGGTCGCCATCGAGGCGGCCGAGAAGCAGTTCGCCTCCGAGCCGGCGGTCGCCCGCATCGTCACGGTGCGCGGCTTCTCCTTCTTCGGCCAGGGGCAGAATGCGGCGCTGGCCTTCGTCACGCTGAAGGACTGGAGCG
>JANJTW010000132.1 GCA_024710925.1 Rhodocyclaceae bacterium
GGTCTGGCCTCGGCCGTCGCCGCGCCGGCGGCGCAGGGCGACCTCGCGGCCGCCGAGAAGGTCCTGCGCGCGGCCGCCGATTACCCGGCGCTGCGCGGCCTGGCGCTGCTCGACGGCAACGGCCGGGTGCTTGCCCGCATCGCCCGTGGCGAAGGCGAAGGCGTGCCGGCGGCGGCCGACCGCGAAGCGGTGCCCGACCTGCCGCGCTCGACGCAGCGCCAGAGCGGCGGCGAACTGACCGTGCTGCAGCCGCTCGCCGGCGAGGCCCGTGGCTGGCTGCGCGTGACCGCCAGCCTGGCGGCGCTGAGCGACGAGCGGCGCCAGACCTGGCTGGGCAGCGCCATCACCGCGGTGGCGGCGGTCGTCGTCAGCACCGCGCTGCTCATGCTCTTCCTCGGCCGGACCATGCACACGCTGCGCCAGGCTTCGGCCTTCGCCGGCCGCCTCGACACCGCGCGCGGCGAAACGCTGCCGGAGTTCCGCGGCAACGACGAAATCCGGCAGCTGGTGGCGGCGCTGAACAACGCCTCGCTGCGCCTGCAGCAGCAGGAGGCGCAGATCCAGGAGAACAACCGCTTCCTGAACAGCCTGACCGATGCCCTCGGCGAAGGCGTCGTCGCCACCGATGCCGACGGCCGCTGCACCTTCGTGAATGCCGAGGCCGAGCGCCTGCTCGGCTGGCGCCGCGAGGAACTGGCCGGGCAGGTGGTGCATGACCTCGTCCATTTCCAGACCGCCAACGGCATTCCGATGGACAAGGAGGAATGCCCGATGCACGCGACGGTGGTCGCCGGCCACATCTTCCGTTCCGACCTCGACGCCTTCACGCGCAAGGACGGCACGATCTTCCCGGTGTCGGTGGTGTCGATGCCGATCTACGAGGGCGACCGCTTCGTCGGCACCGTCGCCGCCTTCCAGGACATCACCGAGCGCAAGCGCAGCGAGGAATTCCTGCTCGCCACCTCGTCGCGCCTGACCGCGCTGATCGAGAGCATGCAGGCCGGCGTTCTCGTCGAGGACGAGCAGGGGCGCGTGGTGACGTCGAACCAGACCTTCTGCGCGGCCTTTGGCCTCGACGTGCCGAGCGGCGAGCTGATCGGCGTCGAGGCCGCCGCGCTGCTGCGCGAATGCGGCCATGCGGCGGCAGCACCGGCCGAGTTCGCCGATCTCACCGGCACGCTGCTCGCCGAGCGTTCGCCGACGCTCGCGCACGAGCTGGCGATGGCCGACGGCCGCGTCCTCGAACTCGACTACGTGCCGATCTACCTGTTCCCGGCGATGCCGCAGCCGGAGGACTGCCGCGGCCACCTCTGGCTGTTCCGCGACGTCACCGAGCGCAAGCGTGCCGAGGACGAGCTGCGCCAGGCGCGCGAAGCGGCCGAGCAGGCGAACGCGGCGAAGGGCGATTTCCTCGCCAACATGAGCCACGAGATCCGCACGCCGATGAACGGCATCATCGGCATGACCGACCTGGCGCTGGAAACCCGCCTCGACCCGCAGCAGCGCGAATACCTGGAGATGGTCAAGACCTCGGCCGACGCGCTGCTGGTGATCATCAACGACATCCTCGACTTCTCGAAGATCGAGGCCGGCAAGCTGGAGATCGAGCGCATCGGCTTCGTCTTCCGTGACGAGCTGGCGCAGACGCTGCGGCCGTTCTCCTTCCGCGCCGAGCAGAAGGGCCTGCACCTGGCCTATTTCGTCGACGAGGAGGTGCCGGAAGTCGTCGTCGGCGACCCGGTGCGCCTGCGCCAGATCCTCATCAACCTCGTCGGCAACGCGCTCAAATTCACCGAGGAAGGCGGCGTCTCGGTCGCCGTCGAACTCACCGCCGGCTCGGCCGACGGCATCGAACTGCACGTCTCGGTGCGCGACAGCGGCATCGGCATCCCGCCGGAGAAGCAGGCCGACATCTTCGACGCCTTCTCGCAGGCCGACGGTTCGATCACCCGCCGTTTCGGCGGCACCGGCCTCGGCCTGGCGATCTGCCAGAAGCTGGTGACGATGATGGGCGGCCGCATCTGGGTCGAGAGCGAGCCGGACGAGGGCAGCGCCTTCCACTTCACGCTGTGCCTCGGCATCGGCGAACTGAGCGAGCGCCGGCCGGCGGCGCCGGCGATGCCGTCGCTGCGCCCGCTCGCCGTGCTTCTCGCCGAGGACAACGTGATCAACCAGCGGCTGGCGGTGACGCTGCTCGAACGGCGCGGCCACCGCGTGCGCATCAGCCGCAACGGCGAAGAGGCGCTGCGGGCGCTCGCCGACGAGGCCTTCGACGTCGTCCTGATGGACATCCAGATGCCGGTGATGGGCGGCTTCGAGGCGACGCGGCGGATCCGCGAGGCCGAGGCGGGCAGCGACCGCCACCAGACGATCATCGCGATGACCGCCAATGCCATGCGCGGCGACCGCGAGCGCTGCCTCGAACTGGGCCTCGATGGCTACGTGTCGAAGCCGATCCGCCAGGAAGAAATGTTCGCCGAGATCGCCCGCTGTCGGCCCGATTGCGTCGTCGACGCCGCCGCGGCGCCGCCGGCGTCGCCGCCTGCGGCGGCGGTGGTCGCCGTGGCGCTGCCGGAGGACTTCGACCGCGCCGGCGTCGTCGCCCGC
>JANJTW010000160.1 GCA_024710925.1 Rhodocyclaceae bacterium
CCAGGTGGATCACCGCCACCTGCGTGTCGGCCAGCTCGCGGCGCAGCGCCTGCGAGAAGCCGCGCAGGCCGGCCTTGGCCGCCGAGTAGGCGGCGAAGCCGGCGAACGGCAGGCTGCCGAAGGTCGAGCCGATGTTGACGATGGCCGCCTGCGGTTGCGATTTCAGCCAGGGCAGCAGCGCATGCGTCAGGCGCATTGGCGCGGCGAGGTTGGTGGCGAGGAGGGCGTCGATCTCGTCCCACGTCTGCCGGTCGTAGACGCCGAAGCCGCCGATGCCGGCGTTGTTGATGAGCACGTTGGCGCCGAACTCGCGCGCGGCGCCGACGGCGGCGGCGACGCCTTCCGGGCGCGTCAGGTCGGCGCATACGCTCGAATGGCCGCTGCCGAGCACGGCCGTGATCCCGGCCAGGCGGGCGGTGTCGCGGCCGGCGAGCAGGACTCTGGCACCGGCGTCGGCGAGCTGTTGCGCGAGCGCTCGGCCGAGGCCGCCGCTGGCGCCGGTGAGCAGGATGCGGGCGTGCTTCAGTTGCATGCGACGGCCTCTCCTTCCTTCTGCGCGGTCTGTGCCGCCGTCGGCAGCGCGCGGAAGATGTCGCCGTAGAGGCGGAAGAAGACCTTGGCGCAGCGGATCACTTCGGCCTGGTCCTCCGGCGTCATCGCGTCGACGAGGTTGGCGAGGTGCTTGGTGTGCTGCTGGTCGAGCGTGCCGTGCGAGCGCAGGTAGGAGAAGGCCTGGTTCGGCAGGCCGAGCGCCTGCTGGATGCGGTCGGCGGCGGTCAACGCCAGCGCGACGCTGGTGCCTTCGAGCACATAGACCATGCCGAAGAAGCCGGCCGGGTTGCCGCGGTTCACGAGGTCGTAGGCGTAGGCCACCATCAGCTCGGCCGGCAGCTCGGGCCGGCTGGCGCGCACGGCTTCGGCGTCGCCGCCGGCGGCGGCGATGTCGTTGAGGATCCATTCCTCGTGGCCGATCTCTTCCTCGATGTATTCGGCGACGGCCTTCCTCAGCCAGCCGAGGCGCTCCGGCAGGCGGCCGCCGAGCAGCATCAAGAGCGGCGTCGTGTGCCGGACGTGGTGGTAGGCCTGGCCGAGGAAGGCGAGGTAGCTCTCGCGCGTGACGCGGCCCTGCAGGCAGTCGGCGATGATCGGCGCCGACAGCAGCTGGGCGCGTTCGGCGGCGGTGGCGGTGGCCAGGGTTTCATAGAACGACATGGTCGGGTTCCTTTGCTGGGGGAGGGTTGGAGTGCGTCATCGGGAGGGCGTGCGGCGGCGTCGCCGGATCAGCGTCGGCATGAAGCGCGGCGATCGCGGCGGCGTAGCGGGCGAGGATGGCGTGGCGGACCGGGCGGCCGTTGCCGGTGGCTTCGCCGTTGCCGGCCGCGAACGGTTCGACGGCGAGCCAGCCGCCGAGCCGCGCGTAATCGGGCAGCGCCGCATTGGCGCGGGCGACGGCGCCGGCCAGGCGCGCGCCGTCGACGCCGGGCATCGGCACGAGCAGGCCGGCCAGCCACGGACGACCGTCGCCGGCGACGACGGCCTGGGCGATTTCCGGCTGCGCGAGCAGCGCCGCTTCCACCCATTCCGGCGAGACGTTGCGCCCGAACGAGGTGATCAGCAGGTTCTTCCGGCGGCCGTCGAGGTGCAGGTGGCCGTACGCGTCGAAATGGCCGAGGTCGCCGGTCGCGAAGTCGGTTGCGGAGTCGGCCGTACCGCCCGCCGGATTGCCGGCCCCGCGCGGCGCCGGGTCGCCGAGATAGCCAAGGAAGGCGCGGCCGCCGGCGACGATTTCGCCGTCCTCGACGCGCAGCCGGACGTGGTCGAGCGGGCGTCCGACGCCGTCGCCGTCGTCGCCGGGGCGATTGAGGCTGACCACCGAGCCGCATTCGGTCAGGCCGTAGCCCTGGTAGGCCGGCAGGCCGAGGGCGCGGGCGCGGCGCACGCCGTCGGCGTCGACGCGGGCGCCACCGACGGCGGCATAGACCAGGCTGGCCGGTGCCCGCTGGCCGTGGACGGCGAGCAGCAGCGTCCACGCCTTGAGCAGTTCCGGCACGAGGATCAGGCTGTTCGGCCGCAGCGCGACGGCGGTCCGCTGCAGGGCGGCCGGGTCGAAGCCGGCCATGCCCTGCCAGCCGAGCCGGCGCAGCCCCGGCAGCTGGACGAGGCTGCCGCGCAGCAGCGGCGCATGCACACCGGCGACGTTCTCCAGCAGCAGCGCCAGCGGCAGCACGGCCAGATGGCGTTCGATCGGCAGGTCGGCGAGGCGCGCGGCGACGGCGCGGGCGGTGTCGAGCAGGCCGTCGCCCGAGAGGCAGGCGCCCTTCGGCTGGCCGGTGCTGCCCGAGGTGAAGGAGACCTTGGCCGTCCCCGTCGGCAGCGTCGCCGGCCGGGCGCGGCGGCGGAGCAGGACGAGGCCGTTCCACTTGCCGTCGACGGTAAAGCCGGCGGCGAGCGCGCCGATGCGTTCCGGCTGGTCGGTCAGCACGCTGTCGGCGCCGCTCCGGTCGAGCACGTGCGCGAGCTGCGCCGGGCTGAAGAAGGCCGGTAGCGGCACGTGCGCAATGCCGGCGTAGAGCGCGGCGAGGTCGGCGACGACCCAGTCCGGGCCGTTGTCGGCGAGCACCGCGACGCAGCGGCTGCCGGCCAGCCGGTCGGCCAGTTCGCGCACGGCGGCGAGCAGATGGGCGGCGTGCCAGGTCTGCGCGTCGCCGCTGAGCAGCGGCCGGTCGGCGGGATGTTCGGCGAGCGCGGCAAAGAAGCGTTCGCCGCTCATGGCCGGCGCTCCACTAGGCGGCCGCTGCGTTCGAGGCCGAGGCGGATGCGGCCGGCGACGACCACCGGCTGCGTCTCGTAGTACGTGCCCCAGTCGGCGGCCTCGGCGCCCAGCCGGGCCGGGTCGGCCGGCGCCAGCGCCAGCAGCGGCAGGCCGAGGCGGGCGAAGATGCCGATCAGCTCGCGGGTGGCAGTGAACACCACCCACTCGAAGCCGAGGCGGTGCAGGTCCGCGGCCAGCGACATGACGATGTGGATGCTGCTGCCGGCCTTGTCGGCGGCGAGGTTGCCGACCTCGACGATGCGCGCGCGCTCGACCGGCTGCCCGGCGAGGCCGGCCATGACCTGCTCGATCGGCCGGTCGAGGTAGCGTTCAAGGAACAGCGGCTGGCCGTCGGCGGCGCGCCAGCCGGTGGCGGCGATCGGGCGCCCGTTCTCCTCGAACAGCACCAGCTGCGGCGCGAAGCTGTTGACGGTGGCGCCGTAGCGCCTGGCGAAGACGTCGCGGATGAAGGCTTCGGTTTCTGGCCGGCGCGGCGACGCGCCGTCGACGTGCGTCGTCGCGATGCGCGGGCTGCGCTGTTCGCGGTGCTTGAAGATGTCGCGCTTGGCGATGGCCATGGGGGCTCCCGTGGAACGAGTTGCCGCCAGATTAGGGCGCGATCCTTAAAGCGTTCTTAAGCCCGGAAATCGTCTTGCGCCTTGCGCAAGGGGCGGGGCGGGGCGGCGCGTCCGCGGGACGGCCGCCGCCCCGCGGGAGGGCGGATGGGAATCGCTGCCCGGATCAGTGCTCGATCGGCTTGAAGCCCGGGTCGTCGAAATGGGCGGCGTACTTGTCGAGGGCGCCGATGACGCGCACGGCGCCGTCCCGGCGCTTGGCCGACTTCACCTTGCCGGCCATCCGTTCGGCGCCGGCGAGGAGGTCCTCGATCACCAGATGCAGCTGCGCGTCGGCCGCCGCGTCGAGCTTGCAGTTGGCGACCATCTGCCCGACCTCGTCCTCGACCTTCTGCGCCAGCGCGGCGTAGCCCGGCTTCGGCAGTTTGTTCTCGTGGATGTCGTGCAGCGCCCCGGCCATCGCCTGGCGGATGTTGCCCATCGCCTGGCGCAGCGGCGCGTCGGTTTCCCATTTCTTGCCGGCGTTCAGCTGCAGCTTGGCCGCCGGCGCGTCGTGCCGGTGGCCGTGGTCGTGGCCGCCGGCGGCGACGGCGTTGCCGGCGAAGGCTACGAACAGGGCGCTGCCGAGGGCGAGCAGGTGTTTGCGATTCATCGTGACGATCTCCTTTGCGGGTGAAACGGCCGGCGCCGTGGGCGGCATGCCCCGGTCCGCCGGCGAAAACGGGGCGGCGCTCAGCGCATGGCGATGGCTTCCTGGTGGAAGCGCGGCGCCAGGCCGAGCCGGCGCAGGCCGGCGCGCAGCGCGTCGGCGAGCCCGGCCGGGCCGCAGAACCAGATTTCCGAGCGGCGGTCGGCGCCGAGCGCGGCGGCGTCGAGGCGGGCGCCGTCGGCGGCGGCGTGCACGTGCAGCGTGACGCCGGGCAGGGCGGCGCAGAGCGCCTCCAGC
>JANJTW010000199.1 GCA_024710925.1 Rhodocyclaceae bacterium
GCGAGGCCGAGGGCGAGCGCGAAACCGGCGCACAGTCGGGCGAGGGGGCGGAAGCGGGGCAGGGGCATGTCGGCGTTCTCGGTCGGTCGGCCGCGCGCTCGGGGCGCCGCGGCGGGCGCCAGTATATACCCCGCGTCCGTCATGCTACCGCCGCCGGAACCTCGACGGGCGCCGGACAGTCGAATCCCTGTCGGCGGTCGTTTTGGCGCCGCCTCCGTCCGCCGGATGGGGGGGCCGGCCGCACGGGTTTGCGTCGGGAAAAGGGGGACTGCCATGACGGATGCAACGAAGGCTGGCAATGCGTCGCCGGCAGCGCCGGGCCGCTGGCTTGCCGTGCGCAAGGCGGCCGCCCGGCTGCAGGACTGGTTCGTCGTGCAGCGGCTGCTGGTCAGGCTGGCGGTGCTTGCCGCCGTCGTGCTGGTGCCGGTCAGCGCCCTCTACTCCGCCTACCTCAACCAGAAGCAGGCCGCGCTCGCCGAGCAGGTGCAGGCGATGACCGTCGCCGGTCCGGCCGGCGAGGGCGTGTGGACCTTCGACGACGCGCTGCCGGTGGTCTTCGGCACCGGCGCCATGCTCGCCTTCCTCGATGCCAATCCGGTCGAGCGCGTGACGGTGATCTACCAGCCGCTGTTCTGGAACCTCTCCGAGCGCATCGTCCTCGTCGAGTCGCAGGGGCTGCGGCATGCCTACTATCCGAGCGACCTGGAAACGCAGATCTTCACCAGCCGCGCGGCGACCGCGCCGTGGGGCGGCAAGCTCCACTTCGTCCCGCGCAGCGAGCTCGGCGCCGCCGGCCGCGACCTGCTCGAACGCCTCGACCAGCGCTTCGCCGGCGCCCGGCCGCTGTCCGAGAAGGACAGCTGGCGGGCGGCGCTCAGCGGCCTGCTGTCGATCGCGCTGATGCTCGGCCTGATCGCCTTCCTCTACCTGCAGCTGAAGGGGCAGTTCAAGGCGCTCAAGTTCATCGAGCCCGGGCAGGTCGGCGGCTCGATCGACGACCTCGTCGGCATGGACGACATCAAGGCCGAGGTGGCGCAGATCAAGGACCAGTACGAGCGCCGCGCGCTCTATGCCGAGTACGGCATCGTCAAGCCGTTCAACGTCATGTTCAGCGGCCCGGCCGGCACCGGCAAGACCAAGCTCGCCAGCTACCTGGCCAAGGAACTGCGCCTGCCGATCCTCTTCCATTCGGCCGCCAACCTGGAAACCGGCTTCGTCGGCGGCGGCTCGACGACGCTGTCGCGCATCATCGCCATGGCCAAGCGGCGCCGCCGCTGCATCGTCTTCCTCGACGAGGCGCAGGACCTGTTCATGAAGCGCGGCGGCCGCCGCAAGTTCGACGACGACACCGCCAACACGCTGCTCTCCGTGCTCGACGGCGTGCGCAGCCGGAACGACGCCGAGATCATCTGGATCGTCGCCAGCAACTTCAACGCCGAGACGATGGAGATGGACGAGGCGATGCTGCGCCGCTTCCAGATGAAGGTCGACTTCCGCCTGCCGAACCGCGAGGAGCGGCTGGCGATCATCGAGCACTACCTTGCGCAGCGCGCCGACAAGGTGTTGCCCGACCTCGACCTGCGCCATCTGGTGGCGGTGACCGAGGGGCGCAGCCCGGCCGACCTGGAGACCATTGTCAACCAGGCCGGCATCAGCGCCGTGCAATCCGGCGAGATGATCGGCGCCGACACGCTGATGCGCGCCGCCGAGCGCGTGCTGGTCGGCAACGTGAACGCCGATACCACCGACGAACGCGAGCGCGACCGGCGCATCATCGCCGTGCACGAGCTGGGCCATTTCCTCGTCGACTTCGAGTACGAGCGCGAGCGCACCGGCGGCAACTGGGCGCAGATCCTCGCCGACATGAAGACGATCAAGATCTCGCTGAAGGCCAGTCCGCGCAACAACGCGCTCGGCTTCGTCTTCCACAAGCAGGGGCCGAACCTCTTGAAGACCAAGGGCGACATCGAGCACGACGTGCGCGTGCTGCTCGGCGGCATGGCCAACGAGGAGCTGTTCTTCGGCGAGGACGGCACCAGCAACGGCGCGCACAACGACATCACCCGCGTCACCCGGCTGCTGCACCACGCGGTCGGCGAGATGGGCATGTACCGCAAGACGCGGCTGAACTACAGCGCGCTCGCCGCCGATGCCCGCGACAAGGGGCGCGCGCTCGACGAGGAAACGCGCGCGATCATGGAGGCGCAGAGCGAGCGCCTGTACGGCGAGACCAAGGCGCTGCTGGCGCGGCTGATGCCGCTCACCGAGCATCTCGTCGACCGGCTGTTGCAGGCCGGCGAGATGAGCCTCGACGAGGCGCTCGCCGAGATCCGCAGCTTCGAGGAGGGGCGCGCGCAGCGCCCGGTGCGGCAGGTGGGGTGAGCGGCCGCGTCAGGCCGGCTTCTGCAGCAGGTCGACCCGCTGTGGGTTGATGAAGGTGGCGCCCTGCGGCGTCAGGTGTGCTTCGAACTTCGCCCGCACCTCGGCGTAGAGCGCCGGCGACAGCCGGTGGTCGCTGTGCGTGACGCGGATCATGCGCGCGTCGAACTGCGCGAAATCGTCGAACTGGCTGCGCGTGCTGAAGAAGCGTTCCTCCTTCAACGCCAGCCGGCCGCTGTCGACGGCCCGGCACAGCGCCGCGAAGGCGGCCTCGCGGACGACCTTCTCGTCGTGGAAGAGGCGCATGATCCCGTTCAGCTCGCCGGCATAGACCGGCTCCGAAATCCACGCCAGCCCGCCCGGCTTCAGCACGCGGGCGATCTCGGCGAGCGCCCGGTCCATGTCCTCGACCGGCACGTGGTGCAGCGACTTGAACATGATCGCGATGTCGAACGAGGCGTCGGCCGCCGGGATCGCCTCGGCGCCGCCCTGCGCGAACGTCACCGTCGGCAGGTCGGCGATCCGCAGGTTCTTCGCGTGCTGGATCGCGTCGACTTCCAGCGCCAGGATTTCCCGCGGCCGCCCCGTTTCCGCCAGCGTCCGCGTCTTCTCGGCACGGCCGCAGCCCAGCTCCAGCACGCGCGCGCCGGCGAACGGCAGCGTGTCGAGCATCAGCTTCACTTCATTGACCAGCGTGGTCTGCGTCGGGTCGGCGATCTTCATGGGCGTCCGCGGGAGAAGGGGAAGGGCTGAATATTAACAAGCAACGATATTCGGCGTCCCGCCGCCCTGCCGCGGCGGGGGGCGGTCAGCGGGCGACCTTCAGCAGCTCGACCTCGAAGGTCAGCGTTGCGTTCGGCGGCACCGCCGAGCCGGCGCCGCGCGCCCCGTAGGCGATCTCCGGCGGGCAGGTCAGCTTCGCCTTGCCGCCTTCCCTCATCTTCGACACGCCCTCGGTCCAGCACGGGATCACCCGGTTGAGCGGGAAGGCCGCCGGCTGGCCGCGCTTGTACGAGCTGTCGAACTCCTTGCCGTCGGCCAGCGTGCCGCGGTAATGCACCTGCACGGTGGCCTGCGGCGACGCCTGCACGCCGGTGCCGTCCTGCAGCGATTCATAGATCAGGCCGGAGGCGGTCTTCTCCGGCGCGCCGGCGTGGGCGGCCATGGTTGCCACGGCCAGCAGGCCGGTTGTTGCGAGTTTCTTCCATTGCTGCATTGGTTTCTCCATGGGAGCGAGTGCATTGACGAGAGCGGGAAGCTACCGGGAAGGCGGGGGGCGGGCAAGGGGGCTGGTTTCTTTCCGTACCTGAATCGGGTACGACTGAACTGTTTTCAGGTTCAGAGGGCGGCGGTGGAACCCGGAATTTCAGTGATAGTCCTCTTCCAGCTGATGCCTGACTGCCAGAACGGTCACCGTTTCCTCGTCGTCGATTTCGAATAGCGCGACATAGCCGCTGGCGCCGAACGGGATGATGATTTCACGCAGAAAGGGATTGCTCGGCGTCGCCTTGCGAAAGCTGAAGGGGGTCAGTTCCAGGCTGCGGATGCCGTCTCTGATCGCTTGCAGTGCGCGTGCCGCGACGGTGAAATCGCCGTCATCGCGTGCCAGGACGAACTCGTAAAGCCGGGCCAGATCGTTTTCCGCCGCTTCCGTGAAGCGGACGCGGTAAGTCACTTGCCACCCTTTGCGGTCGCCAGCATTTTCTCCAGCCGCTCGACCACGGCGTCGGCGCCGACGTAGCGTCCGGTGTCGCGGGCCTGGTCGCGGGATGCGAGCCCGCGCGCGATGAATTCGCCTTGCAGGCGTCGCCGGGCGATGTTCTGGCGGATCGATTCTTCGCAGAAACTCGACAGGCTTTCGCCTTCCTGCAGCACTGCTTCGGCGGCTTCCCGGAATTCCGGGGTGACGCGCAATGGGGGGAAGGTGGCGGTTTTCATGGCGGCTCCTTTGTGTTGCAGTTGCGATGCAATTCTGGCATGCGTTCGGAGGGCTGGCAAGCTGAAGACTTTCTGTCGTCTGCTAGCTGCCAACAGTGCAAACGAAAAGGGCGACGGAATTCCGTCGCCCTTTGGCGTGCGTCGCGTAGCGGCTTACTTCTTCCTCGCCGGCGGCACGTCCGTACAGCTACCGTGCGCTACTTCCGCTGCCATGCCCACCGTCTCGCCCAGCGTCGGGTGCGGGTGGATGGTCTTGCCGATGTCGACGGCGTCGGCGCCCATCTCGATGGCCAGGCAGACCTCGCCGATCATGTCGCCGGCCGACGGGCCGACGATGGCGCCGCCGATGACGCGGTGCGTTTCGGCGTCGAAGATCAGTTTGGTGAAACCGTAGTCGGCACCGTTGGCGATGGCGCGGCCGGAGGCGGCCCACGGGAACTTGGCGGTGTCGACCTTGCGGCCTTCTTTCTTGGCCTGCTCCTCGGTGTAGCCGACCCACGCCACTTCCGGGTGGGTGTAGGCGACGCCCGGGATCACGCTGGCGTCGAAGGCGGCCTTGTGGCCGGCGGCGACTTCGGCGGCGACGTGCGCTTCATGCACCGCCTTGTGCGCCAGCATCGGCTGGCCGACGATGTCGCCGATGGCGAAGATGTGCGGCACGTTGGTGCGCATCTGCGCGTCGACCGGGATGAAGCCGCGTTCGTTGACGATGACGCCGGCCTTGTCGGCACCGACCTTGCGGCCGTTCGGGGTGCGCCCGGCGGACTGCAGGATCATGTCGTACTTGACGGCTTCGGCCGGTGCCCCTTCGCCTTCGAACTTGACGTAGAGGCCGTCGTCCTTGGCGTCGACGGCCACCGTCTTGGTCTTCAGCATGATCTTGTCGAAGCGGTGCAGGTTCTGCTTCTCCCAGACCTTGACCGCGTCGCGGTCGGGGCCGGCCATCAGCACGTCCATCATCTCGACGACGTCGACCTTGGTGCCGAGCGTCGAATAGACGGTGGCCATCTCCAGCCCGATGATGCCGCCGCCGATGACCAGCATCTTCTTCGGCAGCGCGCCGTTGACCGTGCGCAGTTCGAGCGCGCCGGTGGAGTCGACGATGCGCGGGTCGCGCGGGATGAACGGCAGGTGCACCGCCGCCGAGCCGGCGGCGATGATGCAGTTTCTGAACCGGATGGTTTTTTTCGCGCCGGTCTTGTCCTGCGCCGTGCCTTCGGTCAGCTCGACCTCGATGTGGTGCGGGTCGAGGAAGCTGCCGTAGCCGCGCACGATGTCGACCTTGCGCCCCTTGGCCATGCCGGCGAGGCCGCCGGTCAGCTTGCCGACCACCTTCTCCTTGTGCGCGCGCAGCGCATCGACATCGACCTGCGGCTTGGCGAAGGTGATGCCGGCGGCCGCCATGTGCTCGGCCTCGTCCATCACCGCGGCGACGTGCAGCAGCGCCTTCGACGGGATGCAGCCGACGTTCAGGCAGACGCCGCCGAGCGTCGCGTAACGCTCGACGATGACCGTCTTCAGGCCGAGGTCGGCGGCGCGGAAGGCGGCCGAGTAGCCGCCGGGGCCGGCGCCGAGCACGAGCATGTCGCACTCGATGTCGGCGCTGCCGGCGTGGCTGGCGGCGGCGGGAGCGGCAACCGGCGCGGCTGCCGGCGCCGCGGGCGCAGGCGCGGCAGCGGCCGGGGCGGGCGTCGATGCCGCAGCACCCGCAGTCGCCTCCACCTTGATCAGCAGCGAACCTTCCTTGACCCGGTCGCCGAGCTTGACCAGCACTTCCTTGACGACGCCGGCGCTGGTGCTCGGCACGTCCATGGTGGCCTTGTCGGATTCGAGCGTGACGATTGCGTCGTCCACCTTGATCGTGTCGCCGACCTTGACGAACAGGTCGATGATCGGCACGTCGTCGAAATCGCCGATGTCCGGAACCTTCACTTCAATGAGTTGGCTCATGTCAGCAGCCTCCTTTAGTCTTGTCCGCAATTGCGGCGCCGCGCTGTCGGCTGCGGGTACCATTCGCCTTGCTCGCATCCCCGCTACGCGGGGCCCCTACTCGGTAGCTCATGGTGTCCATCCTCAGACGATCATGCGGCGCATGTCGGCGAGCAGCTGCGCGACATAGACGTTGAAGCGGGTGGCCAGTGCACCGTCGATGACGCGGTGGTCGGCGGTCAGCGACAGCGGCAGGATCAGGCGCGGCACGAACTGCTTGCCGTCCCACACCGGTTTCATCGCCGACTTGTTGACGCCGAGGATGGCGACTTCCGGCGCGTTCACAATCGGCGCGAAGTAGGTGCCGCCGATGCCGCCGAGCGACGAAATCGTGAAGCAGGCGCCCTGCATGTCGGCCGGCTTCAGCTTGCCGTCGCGCGCCTGCTTGGCCAGTTCGCCGGATTCCTGTGCGATCTGCAGCACCGACTTCTGGTCGGCGTTCTTGACCACCGGCACGACCAGGCCGTTTGGCGTGTCGGCGGCGAAGCCGATGTTGAAGTACTTCTTCAGCACCAGGTTGTCGCCGTCGAGCGAGCTGTTGAATTCCGGGAACTTCTGCATCGCCTTGACGCAGGCCTTGATCAGGAAGGCGAGCATGGTCAGCTTGGCGCCCGACTTCTCGTTTTCCTTGTTCAGCTGCACGCGGAAGGCTTCGAGGTCGGTGATGTCGGCGTCCTCGTGATAGGTGACGGCCGGGATCATGACCCAGTTGCGCGACAGGTTCTGGCCGGAAATCTTCTTGATGCGCGACAGCGGCTGGACTTCGACCGGGCCGAACTTGGCGAAGTCGACCTTCGGCCAGGGCAGCAGGTCGAGGCCGCCGCCGAGGCTGGCAGCGGCTGCGGCGGCCGGGGTCGGCGAGGTCATCACGCCCTTGACGAAGGCGGTGACGTCTTCCTTGAGGATGCGTCCCTTCGGGCCGGTGGCCGGGACCTTGGCGAGGTCGACGCCGAGCTCGCGGGCGTAGGCGCGCACCGACGGGCTGGCGTGCGCCTTGCTGCCGAGCGGCAGCGCCGGCGCGACCGGTGCGGCGGCAGCCGGGGCGGCTGCGGCGGTTGCCGGAGCTGCGGCCGGCGCTACGGCTACCGGAGCGGCCGCGGCCGCGGCCGGGGCAGCGGCCGCTTGGGCCGGGGCAGCCACGGCCGCGGCGCCGGCGGCTTCAACGATGACGATGACCGAACCTTCGGACACCTTGTCGCCGAGCTTGACCCTCACTTCCTTGACGACGCCGGCGGCCGACGACGGCACGTCCATCGTCGCCTTGTCGGACTCCAGCGTCACCAGTGCGTCGTCGACCTTCACCGTGTCGCCGACCTTGACGAAGATGTCGATGACCGGCACCGAATCGAAGTCGCCAATGTCCGGCACCTTCACTTCGACGCTGCCGCCGGCGGGGGCGGCGGCCGGTACGGCGACCGCTGCCGGGGCCGGGGCCGGGGCGGCGGCAGGCGCCGGGGCGGCGGCAGGCGCCGGGACGGGCGCAGCCGC
>JANJTW010000235.1 GCA_024710925.1 Rhodocyclaceae bacterium
TCGGCGGACAGCGTCGGCGTGCCGGCGACGGCGCGCAGGCGGGCGACGGTGCCGATCTCGGCGCGGCCGGCGGCGAGCGCGTGGATGCGGGCCAGGTCGACGATCGGAATCAGCCCGCCGCGCTTGATGTCGAAGGTGTCGACGTGCTCGCCGCCGCCGGCGACGATGAGCTGGCGGAAGAAACCGAGCGGCGGCCGGTTCTTCAGCGCGTTGGCCGTCATGCGCGCGAGGAAGCCCTCGTGCCGCGCGCATTCGCCGACGACGGTGGCGTGCAGCGGCGCCAGCAGCGCCGCCTCGCCGTACACCACGCGCAGGTCGAGGAAATTGGCGGCGAGCATCGCCGCCATGTCGTCGGTGCGCCGGATCCAGCCGGCGAAGGTCTCGCTCCACGCGCGCGCCGGCTGCCGCCAGTCCGGATTCATCGCCATCACCTTGCCCGGGCAGTAGCGGAAGCCGCAGGCGTCGAGGCCGTCGTTCACCCGCTGCGCCAGCGCCGCGAACCAGTCGGCGTGCGCTTCCGGCCGGTAGCCGTCGTCCAGGATCAGCGCGTTGTCCTGGTCCGAATGCACCGTCTGCTCGTGCCGCCCCTGCGAGCCGCAGGCGGCCCAGGCGAAGGGCACCGGCGGCGGGCCGAGCTCGCGTCCGGCGAGCGCGATCAGGCGGCTGCCGATGGCGTCGTTGATCGACGTCACCGTCTGCCCGAGCTGGCCGGCGGTGGCGCCGCCGGCGTGCAGGCGCACCTGCAGGTCGGCGAGTTCGGCGGAGAGCGCGGCCAGCGCCGCGACCGTCTCGCACTTGGCGACGCGGCCGGCCAGATGCACGGCGCTGGCGCTCTGCCAGCGCAGCAGGTCGGTCGCCGAGACGAGGCCGCGCACGCCGCCGCCGTCGACCACCGGCAGGTGATGGATGTTCCGCCGCGTCATCGTCATCAGCGCCTCGAAGGCGGCGCTCTCCGGGCCGATGGCGGCGACGCCGGCGGTCATGATCGCGGCCACCGGCGTTTCCGGCGACAGGCCGGCGGCGAGGCAGCGCGTGCGCAGGTCGCGATCGGTGACGATGCCGACGAGGCGGCCGTCGTCGACGATCATCAGCGCGGAGACGCCCTCGGCGCTCATCGTTTCGGCGGCGGTGCGGATCGTCGCCGTCGACGGCGCGCTGACCGGCGCGCGGCCGGCGAAGTCGCCGACCGGCCGCGTCATCAGGTCGCTGGCCAGCGGCGGCTGCGCGCGCAGGCGGCGGTGCGCGTGGCGCAGGCGCTCGGCGGCGGTATGCACGAAGTGCTCGTCGAAGGCCGGCTGCGCGCGGCGCAGCGCCTGCAGCGCCGGCGCCGGCAGCAGGTAGAGCAGGCAGTCCTCGACGGCGGTATGGCGGCAGCCGTCGTCGGTGGCGTCGGTGGCGTCGACGATGTCGCCGTCGGCGAAGACGTCGACCAGGCTGCCGCGCGCGTCGCGCCGTTCGACGGCGCCCTTGCGCACGACGTAGAGCGCCGGCGCCTCGCCGGCCGGCGGGAAGTCGCTGCCGCGGCGCAGGTAGCGCACCGCCAGCTGCGCCGGCAAGGCGTCGAGGGCGTCGGCGTCGAGCAGCGAGAAGGGCGGCAGCGGGGCAAGGAAATCGCGGATCTCGGCCAGTTCGACGCGCATCGTTCAGCCTCCGGGTGGATGGGGGCGGCGCAGCGCGAGGCTGGCCGCACGGTCGACGACGAATTCGATCAGCCGCGGCTCGCCCGCCGCCAGCGCCGCGCAGGCTTCGGCGACGGCCGCCGCCGCGTCGGCGCAGCGGCGGTAGGCGAGGCCGAAGGCGGCCGCGGCGTGCGCGAAATCGAGCGCCTGCGGCGTCAGCCAGCCGGCCTCGAATTCCGGTAGCGCCGCCGGCGGCAGCAGGTCGAAGATGCCGCCGCCGCCGTTGTTGATGACGACGACGACGAGCGGCCGGCCGGCGGCGAGCGCCAGGCTGCCGAGGTCGTGCTGCGCGGTGAGGTCGCCGACGACGGCGACCGTCGGCCCGCTCGCCGCCAGTCCGGCGGCGGTGGCGAGGTTGCCGTCGATGCCGCTGGCGCCGCGGTTGGCGAAGAAGGCGAGGGCCTTTTCGCCGCTGCCGGAATACGCCGCGAGGTCGCGGATCGGCAGCGAGTTGCCGCAGAAGAAATGCGTGCCGGCCGGCAGTTCGCGGCACAGCCCGGCGAAGAGCGCGGCTTCCGGCGGCTGCGGCGCTGCGGCGAGCCAGCGTTCGGTGCTCGCCTCGGCGTCGGCGAAGGCGGCGAGCCAGCCGGCGTCGGCGGCGATGAGGGGTTCGTCGAGCAGCGCGCGGCAGGCGGCGAGCGGGTCGGTGCGCAGCACTTGTCGCGTGCGGTGCAGTGGGTCCGGCCAGCGGCCGTGCGGCTCGACGAGCAGCGTCGGCGCGCCGGCGACGAAGCGCTGCAGCGGCCGCGCCACCGGGAAGGCGCCGAAACGTAGCACCCAGTCGGGCTGCAGCGCAGCCAGCCGCGCCTCGTCGCGCAGCCAGAGGTCGTGGCGGCAGCAGACGTGCGAGCGGTCGTGCGCGCCGAAGCGCAGCCCGGACAGCGGCTCGGCGAGGATTGGGCGGGCCAGCCGTGCGGCGAGTGCGCTCACCGCCGCCGCAAATTCCGCCGGATCGGCGTCGCCGGCGCAGCCCTCGGCGCAGACGATGGCGCCGCGGCCGGCGTTGAGCATGCCGGCCAGTTCGCGCACGGCGGCGGCATCCGGCTGCACGACCGGCGTCGCGCAGGCGAGCGCTTCGCCCGCCGGGAAATCGACCCGCGCGTCGGCCGGCAGCAGCGGCTCGCGCAGCGGCAGGTTGAGATGCACCGGCCCCGGCAGCGGCCAGCGGCTGTCGGCGACGACGCGCGCGGCGAGCTGGCGCAGCCAGTCCGGCGCGAAGCCGGCGAACGGCGCGCCCGGATCGTGCCGCGCGCGCACCTGGCCGGCGAACAGGTCGGCCTGCGCGATGGTCTGGTTGGCGCCCCAGCCGTGCAGCTCGGGCGGCCGGTCGGCGGAGAGCAGCAACAGCGGCAGCGCGCTCTGGTCGGCCTCGACCACCGCCGGCAGCCAGTTGGCGACGGCGGTGCCGGAAGTGCACACCAGCGCCACCGGCCGCCGCGTCGCCTTGACGCGGCCGAGCGCGAACCAGGCGGCGGCGCGCTCGTCGAGGATCACCTCGCAGCGCAAGCCGGGATGGCGCAGCGCCGCCAGCGTCAGCGGCGTCGAGCGGGCGCCGGGCGAGAGCACGAATTCGCGCACGCCGGCATCGAACAGCCCGCCGATCAGCGCGGCGCTCCAGTCGAGGTTGAGGCGGCCGGTGTCGTTCATCTCAGGTGCCGGTGCGTTCGTCGGCTACGGCGTCGGAAGCGGACGCATCGAGCGCGTCGAGCATCGTGCCGAGCTTGGCCTCGGTCTCGCGGAATTCGTGCCCGGCACGCGAGCCGGCGACGATGCCGGCGCCGGCCGGCAGTTCGATGTGGCGGGCGGTGACGAGGCCGCAGCGCAGCGCGACGGCGACCTCGCCGTCGCCGTGCCGGTCGATCCAGCCGACGCCGCCGGCGTACCAGCCGGGGCGCTTCTCGCCGTGCCGGCGCAGCCAGTCGCGCGCCGCCTCGCCGGGCCAGCCGCCGACGGCCGGCGTCGGGTGCAGGCGGGCGATCAGGTCGAAGAGGCCGACGCCCGGCCGCACGCGGCCGGCGACCGGCGTCCACAGGTGGCGCAGGCGGCGGGCGCCGTGCAGTTCGAGCACGGCCGGCGCCGGCGGCAGGTCGAGCGTCGCGCACAGCGGCGCCAGCGCCGCGCGGATGGCGGCGACGACCAGCGCCTGCTCGTGCGCGTTCTTGTCGATGGCCAGCGGCTCGTCGTCCCAGGCGGTGCCGGCGAGCGCGTCGGCGCGCGCGGTGCCGGCGGCGAGGCCGACCAGCCGTTCCGGCGTGGCACCGAGGAAGACGGCGTTCTCGCCGCCGACGGCGAACACCGTCGATTCCGGATGCTGCGCGATGAGCCGCGCCAGCAGCGCTGCCGGCGCCAGCGGGCCGGCGAGCGGCAGGCGCAGGCTGCGCGAGAGGACGACCTTGTCCAGCTCGCCGGCGGCGATGGCGGTCAGCGCGCGGTCGACGCGGGCGTGCCAGGCGCGTTCGGCGAGGTCGCCGGCCGGCCGCCGGCCGGTCGAGGGCAGCGGCGGCAGCGGCCGCGCGGCGAGCAGTTGCCGCCAGCGGTCGATGGCGCCGGCACGGTCGCGCGCCGGCGTCGTGAAGGTGGCGCCGAGGCGACCGTCGGCGGAAGTCAGCAGCACCGCGGCGACGCCGAGCTGGGCGTTCGGCAGCTCGCCGCCAGCGGCCGGCGGCGCCGGGGCGTCCCAGGCCGCGCCGGCGAACGGGCGCGGCCCGCGCCGGTGGGCGCTGCGGGGATCGTCGTCGAAGGCGAAGCCGAGGCAGGCGACCGGCTTGTGCGGGCTGCCGCCGGCATCGTGCCGCCAGTCGGCGGCGATGCCGGCGTGCGCCGCCTGCAGCGCAGTGAAGCGCGCCGGGCCGGCCGAGGTGCAGACGACGGCGCGGCCGAGTCCGAGACGGTGCAGGCCGGCGTCCGGCTGCGCCCAGTAGCAGAACTCGCGTGTCGCCGGCTGGCGCTGCAGCCAGTCGCAACGGCCGGCGCCGAGGTCGAGCGTCACCGACAGCAACGCGCCACCGGGGGCGCCGTCGGCGAGGCGGTCGAGGCGCGCCTGCAGTTCGTCGAGCTGCGCGGCGGAGAGGGCGAGCAGCATGCTCATGCGGCGGCCTTTCCGGCGGTGTCGCTGTCGCCGCGCATCGGGGTCTGCCCGCCGCCGGCCAGCAGTTCCGGCAGACGCCGGCGTTCCAGCTTGCCGAGCGCGTTGCGCGGCAGCGCGGCGACGGCGATCACCTTGCGCGGGCGCAGCTTCGCCGGCAGGTGGGCGCGGCTCCAGGCGTCGACCATCGCCGCCCCGGCGCTGCCGACGACGAGCGCGGTGACGAGGTCGCCCCAGACCGGGTCGGGCGTCGCCGTCACCGCCACGTCGGTGACGCCGGGGCAGGCGGCGAGGCGGGATTCGATTTCCAGCGGGTGGATGTTCTCGCCGCCGCTGACCAGCACGTCGTCGCCGCGGCCGAGCACGCGCAGGTGGCCGGCGGCGTCAATGTGGCCGAGGTCGCCGGTGCGCAGCCAGCCATTTTCGAAGGGCGCCTCGATGCCGGCCGGGAGTGTGCCGGCGTGTTCCGGGTTCTCTCCGCTGGCGGGGGCGGCGGCGCCGTTTGCCGGGAGCGCCAGGTAGCCCTGCATCAGCTGCGGCCCGCGCACGCGGATATGGCCGTCGTCGCCGATGGCGATCTCCATGCCCGGCAGTGGCGTGCCGACGAGGCCTTCATCCCAGTCGTCGGTCGGCGGCAGCGTCGCCACCTGCGCCGCCGTTTCGCTCATGCCGTAGCTGACGTAGAGCGGCCAGCCGGCGTTGCGCGCGCGCCGCCACAGCGGCCGCGACAGCGCGGCGCCGCCGATCAGCGCGCAGGCCAGCGTCGAAGGCGGCGGCGCGTCGCGCGAGACGTCGAGCAGGCGGGCGAGCATCGCCGGCACCAGCGAGACGTGCGTGGCGCGGCCGGCGGCGATATCGGCCCAGACGGCGGTGGCGTCGAAGCCTTCGTGCAGGCGGACGGCGGCGCCGGCGGCGAAGCAGCGCCAGAAAATCGACAGGCCGCCGATGTGGAACAGCGGCAGGCAGGCGAGCCAGGTGTCGCCTGCGGCGAGCGGGATGCGCGCGGCGCTGGCCGTGGCGGCGGCGACGAGCGCGCGCTGCGGCAGCAGCACGCCTTTCGGCGCGCCTTCGCTGCCGCTGGTGGCGACGATCAGCGCGACGTCGTCGGCGGCGACGGTCGCGGGCGGCAGCGGCCCGGCGGCGGGTGCGGGCGCCTGTATCAGGCGACGGGCGGCCGGTGCGGCGGCGGCGAAGGCCGGCCAGCGTTCGTCGGCGGTGGTCGGGTCGAGCGGCAGGAAGGGATGGCCGGCCCACTGGCAGGCGAGCAGCGTCGCCGCCAGATCGCCGGCCGGTGCCGCCAGCGCGCAGACGCTTGCCGGCGGTAGCCGGAGCGCGGCGAGGGCGCTGGCGCGGCGCGCCGTTTCGTCGGCGAGGGCGGCGTAGCTGCGGGTCATGCCGTCGACATGCAGCGCCGGCGCTTCCGGAGTGTTCCGGGCGTGCGCGGCGAGCATTCCGGCGAGCGGGGCGGGGCGGGCGGCGGGCATCATCAGCGGTCGATTATACGGCGGCCCCCGGCTCGCCGACCCTGGTCCGGATCAAGAACCGGCGCCGTTTTCCGGGACGCGTGCGGCGTTTCGCGCGCGGTTTTTCCGTTCGCTGCCGGCTCTGCTATCCTTGCCGCCTCTTTGCGACCTCCCTCCATGCGCCCCGCTCCGTTTTCCGCCGTCCTCGCCATGCTCGCCGCCGTCCTCGCGGGCGCTTGCGCGAGCCCGAAGCCGGCGCCCGCCTGGCGCGCCGAAGCCTTCTCCGAGGAGTCGCCGTTCGAGTACCGCACGCCGGTGGCGGCCGGCGACCTCTGCGCCGTCGGCCAGCGCGCGCTGCTCAGCCAGGGCTATCAGGTCGAGACGACGCAGCCGCAGGCGGTACGCGGCCGCAAGTTCTTCCAGCCGGCGCCCGGCCACCCACATGGAACTCAACATCTCGCTCGTCTGCCTGCCGACGCCGGCCGGCGCCGTGCTCTACGCCAACGCGCTGCAGACCCGCTACGAGCTGAAGACGAGCACCACCAGCGCCGGCGTCAGCGTCGCCGGCATGGGCTCGATCTCGCTGCCGTGGATGTCGGACAAGGATTCTCTGGTCAAGGTCGGTGAGGAAACGGTCGCCGATCCGGAGTTCTATCGCCGCCTGTTCGCGCTGATCAGCGCGATGGAGCACACGCTGCCGGAGTGAATTCCGGAGTGAAGCCGAGCCCCGGTACCGATGGCAGCGCGAGGCGGCCGCCGACGACCGGCGGCGGTGCGCCGATGTCTTCGGCCAGCCAGTCCGAGGTCGCCAGCCCGTGCGCCAGCTCGTATCCCGGTTCGTATCCCGGTTCGTATCCCGGTTCGTTGCCGATGGCCGCCGCCAGCTGCGCCGCGGCGAGCGTCGCGCAGGCGCCGTCGACGCCGGTCGTGACTACGCATTCCATCCCCGCCGCCTGAGCCCGTTGCGCCAGCGCCAGCGCCGGCCGCAGGCCGCCGAGCGTGGCCGGCTTGAGCACCAGCCGGCGCACCGGCGGTGCCGCGAAGAAAGTCGCGGCATCGGCGCCGGCCAGTTCCCGCCAGCTTTCGTCGACCGCCAGTGCGAACGGCAGCCCGCGCTGCAGCGCGGCGAGCGCCGCCGGCGTCGGCGAGACCAGCGGTTCTTCCAGCGCGTCCACCGGCAATCCGGCGAGCGCCGCGCAGACCGCGCCGGCGGTGGCCGCGTCCCAGGTGCGGTTGGCGTCGAGCCGCAGGCGCACGGCCGGCGGCAGCGCGCCGGCGAGTTGGCGCAGCGCGGCGATTTCGCTGGCGGCGTCGGTGGTGCCGAGCTTCAGTTTGATGACCCGGTAGCCCTCGGCAAGCAGTGCGTCGATCCGTGCCGGTGTGATGCCAAGCGCGTTGCCGGCCATCGCGTTGACGGCGACCGCGTCGCCGGCAGCCGGCGCCAGCAAGCGGCGCAGCGGCACGCCGGCGGCCTGCGCGGCGAGGTCGAGCAGCGCGCATTCGACGGCGGCGCGGGCGGCCGGCGCGGCCATCGTGGCGTCGGCGTCGAGCGCTGCCAGCGCCTCGGGCACGTCGCGGCCGGGCAGCGTTGCGCACCAGGCCTGCAGCGCCGTCGCCGCCGCCGCGTGCGACTCGCTGCCGTGCGATGGCAGCGGCGCGCATTCGCCGTAGCCGCGCTTGCCGTCCGCGGTGTCCACGCGCAGCAGCCAGCCGCGGCGGACGCCGCCGGCGAGGCCGGCGCCCGGCCACGGCTGGCAGAGCGGCAGGGCATGGGGAACGGCGGTGGCGGCGGCGATGCGCATCGGCGGTCGGCAGGTCGGAGCATAGCCGCCGCGCGGCGGCCGGGGTGGCTGGGCGGCCGCACGGAGCTGCGGCCGGCGCCTATGTTACCAAGTAGCGGGCGACCGCTTCCTCGTTCCAGGCGATGCCGGTGCCCGGCGTGTCGGGGACGACCGCCTGGCCGTCCTCGATGCGCAGCGGCCGGGCGAGGATCGGCTCGGCCCAGTCCACGTATTCGAGCCAGTGCGCGGTCGGCGTCACCGCCAGCAGGTGCGCGCTGACCTCCGGGAAGAGGTGGCTGGACAGCGGCAGGCCGGCGCTCTCGCCGATGGCCGCGGCGCGCAGCCAGCCGGTGACGCCGCCGATCTTCATCGCATCCGGCATGCCGAGGTCGGAGGCGCCGGCGGCGACGCCCTTCGCCATCTCGTGCGGCCCCCACCAGTTCTCGCCCATCTGGATCGGCACCCGCGCCTTGCGCCGGATCTCGGCATGACCGGCGAAATCGTCGGCGAGCGTCGGTTCCTCGACCCAGTCCAGCCCCTCGCCGGCGAGCGCGTCGAGGCGGACGACGGCCTCGGCCACCGACAGCGACTGGTTGTAGTCGGACATCAGCTGGACTTCGTCGCCGATCGCCCGTCGCACCGCGCGCACGACGGCGAGGTCGGCGCGTGCGTCGGCGTAGCCGAGGCGGACCTTGATCGCCGAAAAGCCCTCGGCCAGCCGCAGCGCTTCCGCCGCCGCCCGCTCGGCGCCGATCATGCCGAGGCCGCAGCTGTTGTAGGCCGGGATGCGGCCGGGGATGCCGCCGAGCAGGGTCGCCAGCGGGACGCCGCGCGCCTTCGCCAGCGCGTCCCAGACGGCCATGTCGATGCCGGCCAGCGCCATGCCGGCGACGCCCTTGTCGCCGAGTAGCCGGAAGCGGCGGCGCAGCTCGCGGTCGAGATCGAGCGGCGCCGCCTCCCGGCCGCGGATCGCCGCCGCCAGCTCGCCGAGCATCGCCAGCACCGGCCGCAGCGCCAGCGGCGTGTAGCAGAAAAGGTAGGCCGAACCGGTGACGCCTTCGTCGGTGTCGAGGTCGATCAGCGCCAGCGGCACGCGGTCGATGCTGCCGCCGCCGGTCTGCAGCGGCAGGCGCATCGGCACGCTGACGGCGCGCGCCCGCAGGTCGCGCAGCGTGAGGGGAGCGGGGAGGGGCATGGCGGTTCTCCTGGGCGGCCGCCGGTGGGGGCGGGGGAGAACTCAGCGTAGACGATGGCGGCGGAGGTTGCTGGTGGTGTTGGGGGCTGGTCTTTGGTCGAAGTAGTCAATGGTGGGCTACTTGCTACCGGTAGGTATGAGCAGCATACTGCTGCTGCCTAGCAGGGCATTGGAACTTTTGTAACTATAGACACGGCCCTTAAAACAGCGGATAATTCAATTTATTTGTCATATTTATCCGTGATGGACCAGAAAAAGGAAGCCAGGACGCTGGATCAGCTGTACGCACTGCGCAAGCAGGTTGTCCGCCTGTCACTGGCCGGC
>JANJTW010000204.1 GCA_024710925.1 Rhodocyclaceae bacterium
GAAAGCATCGTGCTGCGCATCCTCGACCGGCAGAAGGGCATCGTACCGCTTGCCGGACTCGGTCTCGCCGACGACCAGCTCGCTGCGCTGAAGCGGATGATCGCCCGCCCCGAAGGCCTCGTCCTCGTCACCGGCCCGACCGGCAGCGGCAAGACGACGACCCTCTACTCGCTGCTCAGCCACCTGCGCTGCGACAGCCTGAACATCATGACGCTGGAAGACCCGGTCGAATATCCGATGCCGCAGATCCGCCAGACCTCGATCGGCGAAGCGGTCAAGCTCGGCTTCGCCGACGGCGTCCGCTCGATCATGCGCCAGGACCCGGACATCGTGCTCGTCGGCGAGATCCGCGATGCCGACACTGCCGAGATGGCACTGCGCGCGGCGATGACCGGCCACCTGGTGTTCTCGACGCTGCATGCGAACTCGGCGGTCGGCGCCGTGCCGCGCCTGATCGACATCGGACTACCGGCCGGCCTCCTCGCCGGCAATATCGTCGGCATCGTCGCGCAACGGCTTCTCCGCCGCCTCTGCCCGCACTGCCGGACGCCCGAGCGTGCCAATGCCGACGAATGCCGACGGCTCGGCCTGCACGCGGAAGCCGGCGGCGCGGCACTATTCCGGGCGAAAGGCTGCCCGCATTGCGACTTCCGGGGCTATCGCGGACGGCTGGCGATCATGGAAACGCTGCTCATCGACGACGACATCGACGAACTGATCGCCCGGCGCGGCAGCATCGGCGAACTGCGCCGGCAGGCACGCGCGAAGGGCTGCCGGACGCTCGCCGAGGATGGCCGACGGCGCGTCCTCGACGGCTCGACGTCGCTCGACGAACTGACGCGCATCGTCGGGCTCGGCGCCGGAGAGGCGGCATGAAGCGCTTCCGCTACCGGGCGATCGGCGCCGACGGGAAAATGCAGCGCGGCAGCCTGCTCGCCGCCAGCGCGACCGACCTCGAACGGCGGCTGCAACGGATGGAGCTCGACCTCGTCACTGCGACGCCCGCCGGTGAAGGACTGCCCTTCCCGCGCATCGCGGGTGGCCTGCCACGCCGCGAACTGATCCACCTCTGCTTCCAGCTCGAACAGGCGCTGCGCGCCGGCATCCCCATTGTCGACAGCCTCGGCGGGCTGCGCGACGGCGCCGGGCAGCCGCGCACACGCCGGCTGCTCGCCGGCCTCGTCGCCGCCATCGAGGGCGGGCAGACGCTCTCCGAGTCGCTCGCCGCGCACCCGGCGATCTTCGACCGGCTGTTCGTCAGCCTCGTCCGCACCGGCGAAGCCGCCGGCCGCCTGCCGGAGGTTCTCGCCAGCCTGGCCGGAGCCCTGAAGTGGCGCGACGAACTGGCCGCGCACGCCCGACGGATCGCCGCCTATCCGCTCCTCGTCGGCGGCATCGTGCTGGCGGCGGCCACTTTCCTGATGGTTCATGTCGTCCCGCAGTTGCGCACCTTCATCGCCGGCTCGGGAAGCGCGCCACCGCCGTCGGCCGACCTGCTCTTCCTGGTCGCCGACACGCTCGCCGCCTACTGGCAGGCACTCCTCGCCGCGGCGCTGGCGGCCGCCCTTGCCGCGCTGCTCTGGCTACGCCTGGCGCCGACGGCGGCGAACAGCGCGGACCGGCTCAAACTGCGCCTGCCGCTGATCGGCAGCCTGCTGCACAAGATCGCCCTCTCCCGGCTGGCCAGCAGCCTCGCCCTCCTCTACGCCGCCGGCGTGCCGATCGTCGAAGCCATCCGCACGGCGGGCGAAACGACCGGCAACCGCAGCATCGAGGAGGCGCTGCTTCGCATCGAGCAAGCCATCGGCGACGGACGCGGCCTCAGCCAGGCCTTTGCCGGCGAGCAGCTGTTCCCGCCGCTGGTCATCCGCATGCTCCACACCGGCGAGAGCACCGGCGGACTGGAGCAGGCGCTGACCAGCATCTGCTACTTCTACGACCGCGACACGCGCGAGGCGGTCGAGCAAATGCAGGCCCTCGTCGAACCGACCCTCACCGTCGTCCTCGGACTGCTGCTCGGCTGGATCATGCTTGCCGTGCTCGGCCCGGTCTACGACATCGTCGGCAGGATCGGTCTCTGATGTCAGCGCACCAGATTCTCTACCTCGACGACGAGCGGCTGACGGCCTACCGCTTCAGTCGCGACACGCCGCGCACGCACCGTTTCGACACCAGTCCCGAAGGGTTGCGGGATTTCGCCGGATACCTCCGGGCGCACCGGCATGGACGGTTCTCGCTGCTCGCCAACCTGGCCGAGGAAGAATTCCGCATTGCCGTCATTCCCGCCCTGCGCGGCCATGACCGCGCGTCGGTGCTGGCCCGCCGGCTGGCGCAGGCCTACCCGGGAACGCCGTTCGCCGGCAGTCAGTCGCTTGGCCACGAACGGACGCGGCGGCGCGAAGAACGGGTTCTCCTCGCCGCGCTCGCCGCACCGGCGCGGATCGCGCCCTGGCTGGCGTGCCTGGACGCGGCCGGCGCCGCCGTCGCCGGCATCCATACCCTGCCCTTCCTCGGCCCGCGCCTGCTCGCACGGCTGCGCATCCGCGACGCCCACTGCCTGCTGTTCACGCTGCAGGACGACAGCCTGCGCGAAAGCTATATCGCACACGGCCGGCTCGTTTTCAGCCGGCGGGTTCCGCTCGCGGCAGACGACGCACCGATCGCCCTCGTCGCCACCGAATCGGCGGCGCTGCACCGTTACCTGATCGACCGCCGGCTGCTCGCCGAGGACGCGGCGCTGCGCATCGTCGCCGTCGTCCATCCGCGGCACCTGCCGGCAAGCGCCGACGACGCGCCCGCCACCGCACTGACCTGCGTATCCACCGACGAATGCGCGCATCGCACCGGGTGCGCCGCGCCGGCTGACGACCGCATCGACGCCCTGTATGCGCGACTCGCCCTCTCCGGCCGGCCGACGCTTCAGTTCGCCCCCGCGGCGCTGCGGCACGGCGACCGTTGCCGGCGCCTGCAACACACGCTGCGACTGGCTGCCGCCACGACGCTGGCCGCCGGCATTGCGCTCGGCGGGCAGCAGCTCGCCGCTGCCACCGCCCTGTCGCAAACGGCCGACCGCCTGCGCAGCGAAACGCAGGCGATGCAGCAACGCCTTGCCGAACGCGGCACGCCACCGCCGCTGCGCCCGGAAATACGCGCCGCACGACAGCGGATCGTCGACCGCCACGCAACGCTGCAGCGGACGAACGCCTCGCCCGCCGCCTTTTACGGCGATCTCGGCCGCATTCTCGGGCAATCGCCGGCGATCCGCATCGACACCCTCGACTGGCAGGCCGCCACCCCCGAGCATCCCGACGAGTCCGCCATCCTGCACGGCACGCTCGCCGCCGCGGACGAAACGGCGAGCGCCGCCGGCTTTGCCGGCTTCCTCGCGGCGCTCGACGCAAGCCCGACGCTTGCCGCCCGCATCGAGCACCCGCCACGACCCGAGCGGCACGCAGCAGGCGGCGACGCCCGCCCTGCCACCTTCGTGCTGCACCTCTCCCGGCAGGTGCCCCCGTGAGGCTGGACCGTCCGCTGCTCGCCGCACTGCGCGGCAGCCTCGCCCTTGCCGGCATGGCCCTGCTCGGCGCCGGCTCCCTCGTCTGGCACGCCCACGCGCATCTGCAATCGGCACAGGCGGCTGCCGACACGGCACGGGCCGAACACGCCGAAACGGCGGCGCGCCAGGCGAGCGCCGACGCCGTCACCGCAAACGACCGACGGCTGACGGAAAGATTCGCCGAACTGCAGGCGGCCGGGCTGGTCGGCGAGGAGCGGCGAGCGGAATGGCTGCGCCTGCTGAGCGAGGTGGCATCGGCCCGCCGCCTCCCGGCGCCGGACTGCGAACTGTCGCCGGCACGAATGGACGGCGATGGCGCGCTGCGCACGACGCACATGCGGCTGCGCATGCCCTTGCTGCACGAAGGCGACCTCCTCACGCTACTCGACCAACTGCACGCGCGGGCACCCGCGCTCATCCGCATGCGCGCCTGCCGGCTTGAACGACTGCCGGCCGGCGAGGCCATGGCGGCGGCAACGCTGCGCGCCGACTGCCAGTTCGACTGGCACACCTTTGCCGCACCGGCGGAAGCGCGATGACGCCACGCCGGTCGCGCATGCTTCGCCTGCTCGTTGCCGCGGCGACTGCGCTGGCGCCGGCGGAAGCGGCGGAGATCGGCCGGCTGTTCTTCACGCCGCAGGAACGCGAAGCGCTCGACCGCAGCCGCGACTGGGGGCTGCCGGTCGCCGGCACGGCCGCCGACATCCGCTTGCGGGTCGACGGCCGGGTCCGGCGCAGCACCGGCCGGAACACGGTATGGGTCAACGGCGTACCGCGCGACGAGATCCCGGGCGACGCTGCCGCCGGCTTACGGGCCGGCGAGAGCTGGCAGCCGGCGACGCGGACAACGCACGACCTGATCGGCGAGGGACGAATTGTCGTGCACGGGCAACGCTATAGACACGGCCCTTAAAACAGCGGATAATTCAATTTATTTGTCATATTTATCCGTGATGGACCAGAAAAAGGAAGCCAGGACGCTGGATCAGCTGTACGCACTGCGCAAGCAGGTTGTCCGCCTGTCACTGGCCGG
>JANJTW010000252.1 GCA_024710925.1 Rhodocyclaceae bacterium
CCCAGGCGCCGCCGCGCGCCCCCGGGGGCGCGCCCGCGGGGGGGCCCGCCGCCACGCCCCCCCCCCCCACCCTCGGCGCCGGCCTGGGCCCCCCGCCGCTGCTTGCCGTCTCGGCGGCCTCGCTGCGCGAGATCGCGCGCCTGTTCGGAGCCTGAGATGAACGGCGGCGGAGCG
Source organism: Rhodocyclaceae bacterium (assembly GCA_024710925.1). Classification (GTDB taxonomy): domain Bacteria; phylum Pseudomonadota; class Gammaproteobacteria; order Burkholderiales; family Rhodocyclaceae; genus Proximibacter. The sequence continues at coordinate 175 of JANJTW010000252.1, forward strand.
GTCCTGCACGAGCGCCTGGCCGACTGGATCGCACATCTCGAACATGTGCTGCCGGCGCAGGCGCCGATCCGCAACTTCGTGCACCACAACACGCTGCACGGGCTGCAGCACCGGCCGTTTCCCGAGGCCCTCGCCGCCGCGGCGCGTCTCACCGGCGCGCGGCCGTGGGCGGACGAGGCGCGCTGCCGCGACTGGCTGGCGACCGGCCGCATCGCGGCGTCCGACCTCGATGCCGCCTTCGACGGGGCAGCGCTGCCCGGCCTCGACGAGGCGCTGCCGGGTTGGCCGGCGCTGACGCGGCGGACGGTGCTGCGCGAGGCTTTCCGCGACGACCTGACGCCGCCGTCGGCAGCGCATGTCGCCTGGCTGGCGGAGGAAGGGGCGCTGCTGCGCCGCCGGCCGGGGTTGGCGCCGGCCGCTGCCGCGCGCCTTGCCGCCGGCGACGAAAGCGCCGCCCTGCGCGCGCTGTGGGCGACCGTCGACGCGCTGCTCGGCGCCGCCGCGCCGGCCGGCGGCGGCGATGCCCGCTTCGCCGGGCTTTTCCCGCAGGCGGCGGTGCCAGCCGAATGGCGGCAGGCGGTGCGCGGCCTGTGGAACGCGCTGGCGGCACGCGTCGGCAGCGAATGGACGCTGTCCGGGCTGCTCGCCCGGCTGACCGGCGAGGATGTGCAGGCGGCGCTGCGGCCGCTGCTCATCCGCCACCTCGGCGCTCACCTCGATCTCGGCGTCGCCGGCTGGCGCAATCCGGCCCGCGCCGCCGGCTTCTATGCCGCCTGGCGCGCCAGCGCCGGCGTCGACTGGGGCTGGGAGCTCGACGAACGGGTCGCCGCGCGCGACGAGATCGCCGCGCTGCCGGCCGACCCGGTCGAGGCCATCGCTCGCGAGCTGATGCACCTCGGCCCGAACGAGGCGCACTGGGGCGATTACCTGCAGCGGCTGGCGCTCGACCTGCCCGGCTGGTCCGGCATGTTCCTCTGGCGCGACCGCCACGGCGGCGCCAGCGAAGCGGCGCCGGTGGCGATGGCCGACTACCTCGCCGTCCGTCTCGTCCTCGAACGCCTCTGCTGCGAGGATCTGGTCCGCCGCACCTGGGGGCTGCCGCTGTTCCTGTCCGAGCTCGGCGACCATTTCCTGACGCATCCGGCCGAACTGTGGGTGCGCCACGCGCGCTTTGCCGGCGGCCTCGACGAAGCCGACGCACAGGCGGCGCAGCGCCTGATCGACGGCGAGGCGGCGCCGCCGGAGGCGTGGGAGCGCCTGGCCGAGCGCGCCAGCGCGTCGCCGCCGGCGGCGAGCCTGCCCGACCGGCGCTGGCCGCTGTTCGTCCTCGCCCAGCGCCTCGGCCTCGATGCGCCGGCGCTCGCCGCCGCCGGCCGCGCCGGCGCCGAGACGCTGCTCGCCGCGGCGACGCTCGACGCCGACAAGCGCGGCTATGTCTGGCTGCTCGCCTACGAGGGGCGCTACCGGCAGCAGATCTTCGCCGCGCTGGCGGCCAACCACGGGCGCGCCGCCGCGGCCGGCGGGCGCGCCGAGGCGCAGCTGGTGTTCTGCATGGACGACCGCGAGGAGGGGACGCGACGGCACCTGGAGGAGGTCAATCCGGCGCTGCAGACCTTCGGCGCCGCCGGCTTCTTCGGCGTGCCGATGTGGTGGCGCGGGCTCGACGACGCGCAGCCGACGGCGCTCTGCCCGGTGGTCGTGACGCCGGCGAACGCGGTCCGCGAAGTGCCGCGTGCCGGCGCCGAGGAGGCCGCCGAACGGCGCGCGCGGCGCCGTTCGCTGCGTCGCGCGTGGCAGCAGCGCCTGCACGGGACGACGCGCGACGGCCTCGTCGCCGGGCCGTTGCTGACTGCGCTGGCGGCGCCGCTGGCCGGCGGCGCGCTGCTCCTGCAGACGCTGGCGCCGGCGGCGCTCGGCGCCTGGCAGCGGTGCTGGCGCGAAGGATTCGATGGCCCGGTGCCGACGCGGCTGGCCCTGACGGCGGCCGATGCCGCCGACGCGCGACCCGCCGGTCGCGCCCGCGACGTCGACGAACCGGCCGGCGCCGGGGCGCCGGCGGCCGGCTTCAGCGACGACGAGCAGATCGCGCGCGTCGCCGGCTTCCTGGTCAGCATCGGCCTGACCGGGGACTTCGCGCCGCTGGTCGTCATCGTCGGCCACGGCTCGGACAGCGCCAACAATCCGCACGCCGCCGCCTACGATTGCGGCGCCTGCTCCGGCCGCCACGGCGGTCCGAACGCGCGCGCCTTCGCGGCGATGGCCAACCGGCCGGCCGTGCGCGCCGGCCTGGCCGCGCGCGGCATCGGCATTCCCGACGATTGCCGCTTCCTCGGCGCCGAGCACAACACCGGCGACGAAACGCTGGCCTGGTTCGACGCCGACGAACTGCCGGCCAGCCACCGCGAACGTTTCGCCGCGCTCTGCCGCGACCTCGACGCGGCGCTCGCCCGGCACGCCGTCGAGCGCTGCCGGCGCTTGGCCTCGGCGCCGCGCGCGCCGACCGCGGCGCAGGCCCTCGCGCATCTCGCCGGACGCCGCCACGACTGGTCGCAGGCGCGCCCTGAACTCGGCCACGCCACCGTCGCCGCCGCCTTCATCGGCCGCCGCGCGATGAGCCGCGGCGCCTTCTTCGACCGGCGCGTCTTCCTGATCTCCTACGATCCGGACGGCGATGCCGACGGCACCGTGCTCGAAGCGATCCTGCTCGCCGCCGGCCCGGTCGGCGCCGGCATCGCGCTCGAATATTATTTTTCGAGCGTCGACAACGAACGCTTCGGCTGCGGCAGCAAGATCGCGCACAACCTCGCCGGTCTCGTCGGCATCATGGACGGCACCGCCTCCGACCTGCGCACCGGGCTGCCGCGGCAGATGGTCGAGATCCACGAGCCGATGCGCCTGCTCGTCGTCGTCGAGCAGGCGCGCGAGGTCGTCGCCGCGATCTACGCGCGGCAGCCGCCGCTGCGCGAACTGATCGGCAACGGCTGGATCAACCTCGCGGTCAAGGAGCCGGTCGACGGCGCCATCTTCGCCTTCGACCCGGCACATGGCTGGCAGCCGTGGCAGGGCGATGCGGCGGCGGTACCGCGCGCCGCGTCGTCGGCCGACTGGCTCGCCGCGCACCGCGAGCCGCTGCCACCGGCGCTGCTGGAGCCGGCGGCATGAGCCCCCCGCTGCGTCGTTTTTACCGGATGCCGCTGCTGGTGGCCGCGGCTTTCGGCGGGCGGTGCCGATGAGCGCGTGGCCGGAGGTGCTCGCCGCCTGGGCCCGGCTCGTCTGGCTGGCGCCGGCCTTGCCGCTCGCCGCCGCGCTGTTCGTCGCGCTGCGCCTGCCGTTTGCCGGCGGCGACGACAGCGAGCGGCCGACCGCCGCCGTCGCCCGCGCCGGCGCGCTCGGCCCGCTGGCGCTGCT
>JANJTW010000255.1 GCA_024710925.1 Rhodocyclaceae bacterium
CGGCGTCGCCTTCGCCGGCGGTCCGCTCACCGGCGTCACCGCGCGCGCCGTCGTCGTCCTCGACGCCAACGACAAGGTGCTGCACGCCGAGCTTGTGCCGGAAATCAAGCAGGAGCCGGACTACGACGCGGCGCTGAAGGCACTCGCCTGAGCGGTGCGCGCTGCGCAGCGCGAGGACATCCCCTTGCGGTACGCCTGACCGGCCGACGCGGCGCAGCGCGAGACGCGGGGGCCGACGGCGCCAGCGCCCCCGGGGTTCGCCGCGCGCCCGCCGCCGGCCCGGCGGCGCGGCGCATTGCGCCATCCGGCACGCACACGAAGCGCGCCGACGCATGGTATTTTCCCGTTTCCCATCCGGAAACCTGAACACGGCCGCGGCCAAAAGCCGGCCTCCCGATTCGCATGCACACATTCTCTTCGCCCTCTTTCCGCGCCGGCGCGCGCGAGGGCTTCCGCACCTTCCTGCCGCTCTCCGTCGGCCTGATCCCCTGGGCGCTGGTCACCGGCATGTCGATGGTCGGCATCGGCATGACGCCGCTGCAGGCGATGGGCATGAACGTCATCGTCTTCGCCGGCACCGCCCAGCTCGGCACGCTGCCGCTGATCGCCGCCGGCGCGCCGCTGTGGCTGATCGTCGCCACGGCGCTGGCGCTCAACCTGCGCTTCGTCATCTTCAGCGCCGCCATCGCGCAGGGCTTCCGCGGCCACGGCAGCGGCGCGCGCTGGTTCTGCGGCCACCTGCTGACCGACGGCGTGTTCGCCACCTGCATGGCGAAGATGCTGGAAACCGACGACAAGAACTGGCGGCTCGGCTACTACCTGGCGCCGTCGCTGTGGAGCTGGCTGCTGTGGCAGACCTTCGCGCTCACCGGCGTGCTCGCCGCCGGCTCGATCCCGAAGAACTGGTCGCTGGAGTTCATGGCGACGATCGCGCTGATGGTGCTGTTGATCCCGATGGCGAAGATGCGGCCGATGCTCGTCGCGGCGGCGGCCGGCGGCGCCACCGCCGTGCTGCTCAACGGCCTGCCGCTGAAGCTCGGCCTGTTCGCGGCGATCTTCGTCGGCATCGGCGCCGGGCTGGCCGCCGACCACTGGCAGGGCCGGCGGGAGGGCACGGCATGACGCCCCCGACCTTCGACGCCTCGCTGTGGCTGATCTTCGTCCTCGTCGGCCTGGCAACGACGCTGCCGCGCGCCAGCTTCATCGTCCTCGGCAGCCGCGTCGCGCTGCCCTCGCTGGTGCAGCGCGCGCTGCGCTACGCCCCGGCGGCGGCGCTCGCCGCCATCGTCGTTCCCGACGTGCTGCTCGTCGCCGGCGAATTCTCGCCGCTCAACCCGAAGCTCGCGGCGGCCGCTGCCGCCGCCGGCGCCGCGCTGCTCTCGCGCAATCCGTGGCTGCCGTTCATCGCCGGCATGGGCGTGCTGCTTGCGCTGCGCCTGGGATTCGGCCTGTAAGCGACAACCGCGCCAAAAGCCGCCGGCGCGACCGCGTCGCACACCGCCGCAGCCGGCGCAAAGAAACCGCCCCCGCTGCGCTGCGCCCGCCCACGGCACCACGCTTGCGACCGTGCGGCCGGCCGGTTCAGCCGGCCGCCGCCGCGTCGCCGCCGAGCGCCTTGTACAGCTGGGCGGCGGCAGCGAGCAGCGCGCGCCGCGTCTGGATGACGCCTTGGCGGGCGGCGAAGGCGTCGCGCTGTGCGTCGAGCACTTCCAGGAAGCTCGATACGCCGGCCGCGTAGCGCGCCTCGGCGAGGACGAGGCGCTGCTGCTGCGTGCGGTCGAAGGCCTCCTGCGCGGCCAGCTGCCCGGCCAGCTTCTCGCGCGCGACGAGCAGGTCGGCAACTTCGCGGAAAGCCTGCTGGATCGCCTTTTCGTATTCGGCGACGGCGATCTCCTTGCGCGCCTCGGCGAGGTCGAGGTTGGCCGTCAGCCGGCCGCCGGAGAAGATCGGCAGCGACAGCGTCGGCTGGAAGCTCCAGGCGCGGCTGCCGCCGTCGAACAGGCCGGACAGCTCGGCGCTGGCGGTGCCGCTGGCGGCGGTCAGCGCGATACGCGGGAAGAAGGCGGCGCGCGCGGCGCCGATGCTGGCGTTGGCGGCGAGCAGGCGCTGCTCGGCGGCAAGGATGTCCGGGCGGCGGACGAGCAGGTCCGACGGCAGGCCGGCGGCGAGGTCGGGAACGATGCCCTGCTCGCCAAGGCTGCGTCCCGGCGGCCAGTCGTCGCGCTCGCTGCCGACCAGCGCGCGCAGGAAGTTGGCGGCGACGGCGCGCTGCCGTTCGAGGCTGGCCAGCTCGGCACGTGCCGACTCGTGCGCGCCGTCGGCCTGCAGGTAGTCGAGGTCGCCGGCCAGGCCGACCTCGCGCCGCGCGCCGACGAGGCGCAGCGTTTCGGCGCGGGCGGCGACCGTGCGCGCCGCCAGCCCGGCGCGTTCCTCGGCCTCCTGCAGCGACAGGTAGGCGTCGGCGACGCCGGCGATCAGCGACAGGCGGAAGGCGCGGCGGGCCTCCTCGGTAGCCAGGAAGGAAGCCTTCGCCGCCTCGTTCAGGCTGGCGACGCGGCCCCAGAAGTCGAGTTCGAAGGAGAGCAGCGACACGTTGACATCGTAGCGCCGCGAGATCGTGTCGCGGCCGCGCGCCGACAGATCGGCGGGCGTGCGCGCGGCGTTCTGGCCGGCGCCGGCGCTGACGTTCGGCAGGCGGTCGGCGCGCTGCACGCCGTAGAGCGCGCGCGCCTCGTCGACGCGGGCGGCGGCGATGCGCAGGTCGCGGTTGTGTTCGAGCGCGGCGGCAATCAGCGCCTGCAGCCGGGCGTCCGGGAAATACTCGCGCCAGTCGGGCAGGGCGGCGCGGGCGCCGTCGGCGCGCACCTCCGCCGGCCACTGTGCCGGCACCGGCGGCGCCGGCCGCAGGTATTCGGGAACGAAGGAGCAGCCGGCGGCCAGCGCGGCGGCGAGGACGACGGCGAGAACGGTTTTCTTAGGCATGGGACTTCTCCTCGGCGGCGTCGTCGGTTTCGTCGGCGTGGCGGCGCGGATGGCTCGGGAAGAAGCGCTGCACGACCAGGAAGAACACCGGCACCAGGAAGACGGCGAGCGCCGTCGCGGCGATCATGCCGCCCATGACGCCGGTGCCGATGGCGTGCCGGCTGGAGGCACCGGCGCCGGTCGAGATGGCCAGCGGCAGGACGCCGACGATGAAGGCGATCGAGGTCATCAGGATTGGCCGGAAGCGCAGCCGGCAGGCCTCGACGGCGGCCTCCAGCGTGCTCATGCCCTGTTCCTTCAGCTCGCGCGCGAACTCGATGATGAGGATGGCGTTCTTCGACGACAGGCCGATGATGGCGATCAGGCCGACCTTGAAGTAGACGTCGTTGGGCAGGCCGCGCAGATGCACCGCGGCGAGCGCGCCGAATACGCCGAGCGGCACGACGAGGATCACCGAGAAGGGGATCGACCAGCTCTCGTAGAGCGCGGCGAGGCAGAGGAAGACGACGATCAGCGAGATGGCGAAGAGCAGCGGCGCCTGCGCGCCGGACAGGCTTTCCTCGAACGAGGTGCCGGACCACTCGTAGCCGACGCCCGCCGGCATCTGGCCGGCGATGCCGGCCATCGCCGCCAGCGCCTCGCC
>JANJTW010000001.1 GCA_024710925.1 Rhodocyclaceae bacterium
CTGCCACACCGCGGCCTATCCGAAGCTGGTCGACGTCAAGATGCACCGCGAACTGCCGTCCTTCATCTCGACCCGTGGCGGCGTTGCGCTGCGTCCGGGCGACGGCGTCATCCACTCCTGGCTGAACCGCCTGCTGCTGCCGGACACCGTCGGCACCGGCGGCGACTCGCACACCCGTTTCCCGATCGGCATCTCGTTCCCGGCCGGCTCCGGCCTGGTCGCGTTTGCCGCCGCCACCGGCGTCATGCCGCTGGACATGCCGGAATCGGTGCTGGTCCGCTTCAAGGGCAAGATGCAGCCCGGCATCACGCTGCGCGACCTGGTCAATGCGATCCCGCTGTACGCGATCAAGCAGGGCCTGCTGACCGTCGAGAAGAAGGGCAAGAAGAACGTCTTCTCCGGCCGCATCCTCGAAATCGAAGGCCTGCCGGATCTGAAGGTCGAGCAAGCGTTCGAGCTGTCCGACGCTGCCGCCGAGCGTTCGGCCGCCGCCTGCTCGGTCGCCCTGAACAAGGAGCCGATCGTCGAGTACATGCGCTCGAACATCACGCTGATGAAGTGGATGATCGCCGAGGGCTACGCCGATGCGCGCACGCTGAAGCGCCGCATCAAGTCGATGGAAGAGTGGATCGCCAACGGCACGCTGCTGAAGGCCGACGCCGGCGCCGAGTACGCCGCGGTGATCGAGATCGACCTGGCCGACGTCAAGGAGCCGATCGTCGCCTGCCCGAACGACCCGGACGACGTGAAGGTCCTGTCCGAAGTCGCCGGCGACAAGATCGACGAAGTCTTCGTCGGCTCGTGCATGACCAACATCGGCCACTTCCGCGCCGCCGGCAAGGTGCTCGAAGGCAAGTCGGACATCCCGACCCGCCTGTGGATCGCCCCGCCGACCAAGATGGACGCGCTGATCCTGACCGAGGAAGGCTATTACAGCGTTCTCGGCAAGGCCGGCGCCCGCATGGAAATGCCGGGCTGCTCGCTGTGCATGGGCAACCAGGCGCAGATCCGCAAGGGCTCGACCGCCATGTCGACCTCGACGCGCAACTTCCCGAACCGCCTCGGCATCGACACCCGCGTCTATCTGGGTTCCGCCGAGCTGGCCGCGATGTGCGCGCTGATGGGCAAGATCCCGACCGTGGCCGAGTACATGGAGCTGATCCAGGTGGTGAACGCCAAGGCCGCCGACATCTACCGCTACATGAACTTCGACCAGATCCAGGACTTCGTCGACGTCGCCGCAACGGTAGACGCCTGAGTGTGCCCTTGGGGGGCGCCTGAGTAATGCGCTCGGCGCATTGCAAAGGAGCGCTTCCGGGGTACGCCTGATCCTCGGGCAAGCTCGAACGAAACGCCCCCGCCATCCGGCTTCGCCGGGTCGGCGGGGGCGTTTTTTTCTGGGCGCTCCGGCGCCTTCCGCCTGCCGTTTTTCGTCACCCGCCTCCGGCGTTCCGTTCCGCCGCCGCGGGGGGCTTGCCGGCAGCTTCTGCCGCCTAATGCAGAATCAGCCGGAAACAGGGGCGTGGTGAAATGGTCTCGCCGGTCTCGACGACAAGCAGGCCGTGCGTCAGCATCGCCAGCTTCTGCCGGGTGAGCGGCGACAGGAAGTCGCTGGCGATCAGTTCAAGTTCCTCACCGGTCTTCATTGCCAGGCTCAGCGGACCGAGGTGGTAACCGTCCGCGTCGTCGTGTCCGACCAATTCGTCGAGGTCGGTGTCGGGCGTGCACAGGTGTCGCATGCGCATCTCCTTCCTGCTTCCGAAGGAAGTAACGGCAATTTCCGGGGAAGCTGAATGGATCAAGCAGGAAATGCGCCAGAAAGACCGGGGTTCGTGCCGGCCCGGGCGATGTCAGCGCCAGAGCGAGAGGGGCGGGTCGGTGATGATGGCACGCAGCAGGTCGCCGCGCGAAACGAAGCCGACCAGGGCTTCCTGCGCGTCGACGATGGGTACTCCGTCGACCTCGCGTTCGAGCATGACGCGGGCGATGCGGCGGATGTCGGTGAGGGGATCGGCGGCGAGCACCGGCGAGGTCATCACGTCGGCGACGCGTCGTGAGAGCGCGTCGCGCACCTCGTCGTGGTCGAGGTTGAGCGCCGTCAGCAGGTCGCGCTCGCTGACGATGCCGACCAAGGAGCCGCCGCCGTCGATCACCGGCGCCTGATGGATGCGATGGCCGGCGAGCGTACGCCAGGCGCGCACGACGTCGTCGGCGGCGCGTACGGTGATGACTTCCGGCTGCATGATCTGGCGGGCATGCACGAGCGGGCCGCGCTCGTCGTCGATGTGCAGTATGCGCCGGTAGGCGGCGGCACCGGCGTGGTCCGGCATCAGCGGGGGGTTGGCGGCAGCGTCGCCGAGTTCGGCGCCGGCGGTGCCGATGGACTCGACTGGCCGTCGCCGCGACACCGGACGCACTGCCGGCATCTCTTCGAGCCGGCCCTGGAACAGCATGCCGTTGACGCCATAGATTCCAAACATGCAGCGTCCTCCTTCCCCGCAGTTTAGGCGCGGAAAGTAGCCATGGATAGCGGTTCTGACGTCCGCCGGATCAGCGCGCCGGCGTGCTGCCCATCGCCTCGCCCATGCGCACGGCGCGGGCCGGCGCCCACGCCGGGTTGAAGGCGATGGCTTCCTTCGGGAAGAGCAGGACCACCGTCGAGCCGAGCAGGAAGCGGCCCATTTCCTCGCCCCGCTTGAGCACGATGCCCTGTTCGTCGTAGCGCCACTCGCGGACGACGCCGGGACGCGGCGGATTGACCGTGCCGTGCCAGACGGTGGCCATGCTGCCGACGATGGTGGCGCCGACCAGCGTCAGCGCGAAGGGCCCGGCCGTGCTCTCGAAGACGCAGACGACGCGCTCGTTGCGGGCGAACAGGCCGGGCACGCCGTGTGCCGTCGTCGGGTTGACCGAGAACAGCTCGCCGGGGACGTGGATCATGCGCACGAGGCGCCCGTCGCAGGGCATGTGGATGCGGTGGTAGTCGCGCGGGCTGAGGTAGAGCGTGGCGAAGGCGCCGTTCTCGAAGCGTGCGGCCAGCTCGCGGTCGCCGCCGACCAGCGCCGTCGTCGAATAGCGGTGCCCCTTGGCCTGGAAGATCTGGTCGCGCTCGATGGCGCCGAACTGGCTGATCGCGCCGTCGACCGGGCAGACGAAGGCGGCGTCGGCGAGCGGTCGTGCGCCGTCCTTCAACGGCCGCGTGAAGAACTCGTTGAAGCTCCTGTAGCTGGCGATGTCGGGGTTGGCGGCCTCGTCCATGTTCACGCCGTAGCGGCCGACGAACCAGCGGATGATGCGGGTGGTCAGCGCGCCGGCCTCGGCGCCGGCGAGCCGGCCGGCGAGCGCGGTGAGGGCCTGTTTCGGGAGCAGGTACTGGGGCAGGACGGCGAGACGGTCGGACACGGCGTTGGGGGGAAGTATGACGACCGGCGATTATACAGACCCTTGCCCGCGCTAAGATGAGGGCCTTTGCAGCGGATCCGGAAAGGGGCGGCACATGCTCGAACACAGACACTTCTACATCGCGGGCGATTGGGTGGCGCCGCACGGCGGCGGCAGCATCGCCGTCGATTGCCCGGCCGACGGCAGCGTGCTGGCGACGGTTCCCGAGGGCGATGCGGCCGATGCCGCGGCGGCGGTCGCCGCGGCGCGCGAGGCTTTCCCCGGCTGGGCGGCGACGCCCGTGGTCGAGCGCGCGGCGCTGTTGAAGCAGGTGCAGGAGGCGATGAAGCTGCGCGGCGACGAGATCGCGCGCACCATCTCGTCGGAGATGGGGGCGCCGCTCGCCTTCTCGCAGCGCGTGCAGCTGGCGTCGCCGGCGGCGACCTTCAGCATGTATGCGAAGCTGCTCGCCGACTTCCCGTTCGAGGAGCGCGTCGGCCACTCGAAGGTGCTGCGCGAGCCGGTCGGCGTCGTCGCCGCGATCACGCCGTGGAACTACCCGCTGCACCAGATCGCCGCCAAGGTCGCGGCGGCGCTC
>JANJTW010000215.1 GCA_024710925.1 Rhodocyclaceae bacterium
CCTGCCGGTTCATGTTCGATTCGGCGATGTGGTCGAGGTCGATCAGCGTCAGCCGGCCAACCCCGCTGCGCGCCAGCGCCTCCGCGGTCCACGAGCCGACACCGCCGATCCCGACGACGCAGACGTGGGCGCGGCGGTAGCGTTCGAGAACGGCCGGGCCGTACAGCCGGCCGATGCCGCCGAAGCGGCGGTCGAGATCAGCGTCCATGGCGGAGCTTTGCGGAAGCGGCGGCGTGCACCGTCAGTTCTCGATGGTGCGCCGGATGACGCGGTTGAATGGTTCGATCCACTCCGGCGCGAACTGCTTGTCGCAGGCATTGATCTCGGCGATGGCGCGCAGTACCGAGCGGTTGCGCCCGCGGTGGATGTGCTTGAGGATCACCGCCTCGAAGGCGTCTACGATCGCCAGGATCTTCGCGCCGTCGCAGATCTCGCTCCCCTTCAGCCCGGCCGGGTAGCCGCTGCCGTCGGGCATCTCGTGGTGCTGGGCGATCATCCGTGCCGCCTCCTCCCAGCCCTCCATGCGCTGCACGAGGCCGGCCGCGTAGCCCGGATGGCTGTGCAGGACCATCTTTTCCTCGTCGCTCATGCGGCCGGTGTGCAGCCAAAGCGGTTCCGGCAGCAGCATCATGCCGAGGTCGTGCAGGTAGACGGCCGCCTCCAGTTGCACCGGGTCGACCTTCTTGCCGCCGATCTGGTTGGTTTCCTGCGCCAAGCGCAGGATGCGGTTGGTTCGCCCCTTGAACATCGACGAGCGCGCTTCCGACTGCAGCGCGATCGCCCGGAAGAAGCGCAGGTCGTCGGCGACCTGCAGGTTCTTGCGCGAGGTTGCCAGGCTCTTCCCCGTCGGCAGGATGGTGCTCGCCGCTGCCTTGAAGCCGGTCACCGACTCGATCAGCGCCGATGCGGCGGTGTCGATCCCTTCCGGCATCGCCCGCGACATCTTCTCCAGTCCCTGCACCAGCTGCGGCAGGCGCAGGTTGTCGAGCGGGTGGTGCGAGAGCAGCGAGTCGGTGGCCAGTTCGAGGCGGTCGGTGGCGAGGAGCACGGCCTCGGCGGTAAGGTCGGTGAAGACCACCTCGCCGGCGCGCAGCCGGGAGAGCAGGCCCTCGATCGGATGCGCGATGGCGACGGCGAAGTCCACCTTGCACATCGCCGCGTCGCCCTTGATGTTGTGCATCGCCCGGAACAGGCTGGCGATCGCATCGCGGTCGCCGGGCACGTCCTTCAGGCGGGAAACGTCGCGCTCGATGGTCAGCACGTGATCAACCAGCGCGTCAAAGAAGGTCTGCAGCGCCTCCTCGTCCTCGACCGTCGGCGTGATGATCGCGTTGATATCCATGGAGCCCCTTTCGAATCCGAAGCGCCAAGTTTATCTGAAGCGACAGCCCGGCGGCATCCCGCCCCGTCACTCAATTGCCCTTGCGCTGCACGAAGAAGCCGCGCGCCGCATCCTCGCGGTAGGCGTACTCGACGGCGCCGCCGCGCACAACGCCCATGACCAGCATGTTGCCGGTGATCGCGTCGTGGTCCTGCGGCGAGAACGGCTTGTCGTACGTGGTGATGACGCCGGCCACCGGCCGCCGGAGATCCTCCAGCGCCGCCTTGATGCGCAGCGGTTCCTCGCTTCCCGCCTGATGCAGCGCATAGAAGAGCAGCAGTGCCGCGTCGTAGCCTTGTGCCGCGGCCATCGGCGCCGGAATGACCGGCGTGTTGAACTTCTGCGTGTAGGCGGTGATGAAGGCGTTGCGCCGCTGGAAGCTGGCTTGCTGGATGAAGCTCACCGCCACCAGGGCGCCCTCGCCGGCGCTGCCGGCGCCGTCGATGAAGTTGCGCCAGCAGAGCGGCCAGCTGCCCATCAGCTGGACCGCCCATTTCTGCTTCTCGATGCCCTTCGCCAGCACTGCCGCCTCCGGGCCGACGGTATAGCTGATGACGACGTCGGCGCCGGCGCCCCGGGCGGCCTTCACCTGCTCGGACAGATCCTTGACGCCGACCGGGAAGCGCTGCACCGACACCGGCTTCAGACCCGCCGCGGCCAGCGCCTGCTCGACGTCGCTCTTGCCCGCCTCGCCGTAGCCGGAGGTGTCGGCGAACAGCGCGAACTTGCGGAAGCCGCGCTTGAGCGCATCGGCGACGATGAACGGCGCCTGGATCTCGTCGCGCGGCGAAACGCGGAAGATCCAGTTCGCCGGCGCGCCGGCGTATTTCCTGGTCAGCGGTGTGCCGGTCGACACCGGCACGATCAGCGGCACGCCGGCGTTCTGGAACAGATCGATCGTCGCCAGTCCGACGCCGGTGTTGCAGACACCGAGAGCGGCCGCTATCCGCGACTTCGCCAGCATCTCGCCGACCACCTGCCGGCCGACCTCGGGGTTGCCCTGGTCGTCGATCTCGACCAGTTCGATCCGCTTGCCGTTGACGCCGCCGGCCATGCCGTTGATTTCCTCGATCGCCAGGCGGATGCCGTTGCGCATCGAGATTCCCATGTCGGCAGAGCCGCCGCTGAACGGGCAGAAAACGCCGATGCGGATGGTCTCGGCGGCGCTGGCCGCCGCCGGCACGCCGGCCCCGAGCAGGCCGGCGAGAACGAGCGCGGCGGCCCGGGTGAAATGCGCTAACTGCATGCTTTGTCTCCATTTTATGGTTGTCAGATGACCTGATTCTATGGCAACGTGGCGCCCTTGGCCATAGCCCCGCCGCCCCCTTGCGCTGCGCAAAAAAGCGCGGGCGGCGGCGCTCTCGGCTAAACTTCAGCCCCTGAGATTTTTTCCCTTTCGTCCGATTTTTTCCCGCGAGGAGTTCCCATGTCCGTCACCACCACCGCCAGCGGTCTCGTCATCGAAGAGCTGATCCTCGGCACCGGCGCCGAAGCCACGCCGGGCAAGCTGGTCGTCGTGCATTACACCGGCTGGCTGACCGACGGCAGCAAGTTCGATTCGAGCCTCGACCGCAACGACCCCTTCGTCTTCCCGCTCGCGCAGCGCTACGTCATCCCCGGCTGGGACGAGGGCGTGCAGGGCATGCGCGTCGGCGGCAAGCGCAAGCTGACCATCCCGCCGGAGCTCGGCTACGGTGCCCGCGGCGCCGGCGGCGTGATTCCGCCGAATGCGACGCTGGTCTTCGAAGTCGCGCTGATCGACGTCAAGGAATGAGCGCAGGCGAGCGTCCGCGCAAGCCGGGGGCCGCGTCCGGGCCGGCGCGGCGCGTGCCGGGGCCGGTTCGCGC
>JANJTW010000070.1 GCA_024710925.1 Rhodocyclaceae bacterium
GCGATGGCGGTGCCGGCGGAGCGGTTGACGGTCTGGCTCGGCCCGGCCATCGGGCCGCAGGCCTTCGAGGTCGGCGGCGGGGTGCGCGAGGCGTTCGTCGCCCGCGATGCGGCGGCCGCGTCGGCCTTCGTGCGCGGCGACGGCGAACGCTGGCTGGCCGACCTTTACGGCCTCGCCCGGCGGCGCCTGGCGGCCCTCGGCATCGTCGATGTTTCTGGCGGCGGCGAATGCACCTTGACCGATGCCGACCGCTATTTCTCCTACCGTCGCGACGGCGTCAGCGGCCGCATGGCGACGCTGATCTGGCGCGCGGCCGGGTAGCGTTCATGATCCGTCGCGGCGGTCGTCCGTCGAGGGCGGCGCCGCCTCCGCTTCGGCTGCCTGTCGGCGACGGCGCGCCGGCGTGCCGAGCAGCCAGATCAGCAGCGAACAGGGGAAGAGGCCGTAGAAGACGAAGGTGAGGATGCCGGCGACGAGATTGCTCTCGGTCACGGCCATCATCAGCACGACCCACAGCCAGCCGATGGCAATGATGTACATGCGCGCATTATAGGTCGGCGCCCCTTCCCGTTGCTTCGTTTTGTTGCACGATTGTGACTTCCGGAAGCCGCTCGGCAGGCGCATTTCGGCGACAGTGCAATATGCCTTCACAATACGCCGAGAGTCGTTGACAGCCCCTATGCTGCGATGCAGAATCGTTCGCAGAAGAAAACGGATTGCACGCAGCAGCGCTTCGCTTCCTGCATCAGCCCCCCAGCCAGGATAAGGACACATGTCGCAGACGACGGACCCTTTCGCCCCCGCAATGCAGCAGCTGTTGCAGGCCGGGCAGGCGATGGCGCAGCAGTTTTTCGGCTTTCTTGGTTCCCCGCAGGCGCAGCACCCGCTGGGCGGCGCACCGATCCAGGTCGGTACCCCCGATCCGGCGAAGCTCTCCGAATTGCAGCGCGATTTCATGCAGAAGCAGATGCAGCTGTGGAACGCGATGCTGGAGAAGGGACGTCAGGGCGGCAAGGGCGACGAAAGCGCCAGCGCCTTCGAGGTCCGGCCCGAGCCCGGTGACCGCCGCTTCTCGGCGCCCGAATGGCGGGAAAGTCCGGTCTTCGACTACATCCGTCAGAGCTACCTGCTGAACGCCGGCTTCCTGCGCGAGTTGGTCGAACTGGCGCCGGTCGACGACGACAAGGCGAAGAACCGGCTGCGCTTCCTGGCGCGGCAGTATCTCGACGCGGTGGCGCCGAGCAACTTCGCGGCGACCAACCCCGAGTTCATCAAGCTGGCCGTCGAAACGAAGGGCCAGAGCATTACCGAAGGCATCAACAACCTGATCCGGGATGTCGAGAAGGGGCGCATCTCGATGACCGACGACAGCGCCTTCGAGGTCGGTCGCAACCTGGCGACGACCGAAGGGACGGTGGTCTTCGAGAACGAACTGATGCAGCTGATCCAGTACGCGCCGCTCACCGGCAAGGTGGCGAAGCGGCCGCTGCTGATCGTGCCGCCGTGCATCAACAAGTTCTACATCCTCGATCTGCAGGCCGAGAATTCCTTCGTGCGCTATGCGGTCGAGCAGGGCAACACGGTGTTCCTCGTCTCGTGGCGCAACGTCAAGGCCGAGCAGGGCCACTACGGCTGGAACGACTACCTCGAACAGGGGCCGCTCGCCGCGCTGGCCGTCGCCCGCGAGATTTGCAAGGTCGACCAGGTCAACGCGCTCGGCTTCTGCGTCGGCGGCACCATCCTCTCCAGCGCGCTGGCCGTACTCGCGGCGCGCGGCGAGGACTGGGTATCCAGCCTGACGCTGCTGACCACGCTGCTCGACTTTTCCGACACCGGCGAGATCGGCCTGTTCATCGACGAGCAGAGCTGCGCGACGCGCGACGCGACGATCGGCAAGGGCGGCCTGCTCACCGGCCGCGAGCTGTCCGGCACCTTCTCGGCGCTGCGCGCCAACGACCTGATCTGGAACTACGTCGCCGGCAACTACCTGAAGGGGCAGAAGCCGCAAGCCTTCGACCTGCTCTACTGGAATTCCGATTCGACCAACCTGCCGGGGCCGTTCGCGGCGTGGTACATGCGTAACCTGTACCTGAACAACAGCCTGCGCATCCCGGGCCGGTTGGAGATGTGCGGGGCCAAGGTTGACCTCGGCAAGATAAAAATGCCGGCCTACCTGCTGGCGACGCGCGAGGACCACATCGTGCCGTGGCAGACCGCCTACCAGAGCACGCGGTTGCTGGGCGGCAGGACGAAATTCGTGCTCGGCGCCAGCGGCCACATCGCCGGCGTCGTCAATCCGGCGGCGAAGAACAAGCGCAGCTACTGGGCGAACGACGACATCGCGGCCGACGCCGAAGGCTGGCTGGCGGCGGCCGAGGAACGGAAGGGGAGCTGGTGGTCCGACTGGGCCGGCTGGCTGAAGCAGCACGCGGGCGGCGAATGCGCCGCGCGCAGGAAACCGGGGAACGCAAAATACAAGGCCATCGAGCCAGCCCCCGGCCGTTACGTGAAAGAGAAGGCGTAAACGGAAGAACGCCGAAGTGCAGGCGGAAGTTCTTCATCTATTCCCGATACAGAGAGACAGAAGGAGAAGAACATGCCAAGAGTTGCACTGGTTACCGGAGGCATGGGCGGCCTCGGCGAGGCGATCTGCATTAAGCTCGTCGCGCTCGGCTACAGGGTGGTGACGACGCATTCGCCGGGCAACGCGAAAGCCAAGGAGTGGCTGGCGACGATGAACAACATGGGCTACGGCTTCAAGGCCTATCCCTGCGACGTCGCCGACTTCGAATCGTGCAAGGCCTGCGTCGACACGGTGACGAAGGAGGTGGGGCCGGTCGACGTGCTGGTGAACAACGCCGGCATCACCCGCGACATGACCTTCAAGAAGATGACCAAGGCCGACTGGGACGCGGTGATCGGCACCAACCTCGACTCGGTCTTCAACATGACCAAGCAGGTCATGGACGGCATGGTCGAGCGCAAGTGGGGGCGGGTGATCAACGTTTCGTCGGTGAACGGGCAGAAGGGCGCCTTCGGGCAGACCAACTACTCGGCGGCCAAGGCCGGCATGCACGGCTTCACCAAGGCGCTGGCGCTGGAAGTGGCGAAGGCCGGCGTCACCGTGAATACCATCTCGCCGGGTTACATCGGGACCAAGATGGTGATGGCGATCCCGCAGGAGATCCTCGACGCGAAGATACTGCCGCAAATCCCGGTGGCCCGCCTGGGCAAACCGGAGGAGATTGCCGGGCTGGTCGCCTACCTGGCGTCCGACGAGGCGGCCTTCGTCACCGGCGCCAATATTTCGATCAACGGCGGCCAGCACATGTTCTGACCGCCCTTTGAGCAGTGAAGCAGTCCTTTATCAACAGCAGCAGAGGAAACGAAAAATGACGCAAAGAATCGCACTCGTCACCGGCGCCATGGGCGGCATCGGTACCGCCGTCTGTCAGGAACTGGCGAAGGCCGGTCACAAGGTGGTGGCGGCCTACCACCCGCAGTTCGACAACAAGGACGAATGGCTGAAGG
>JANJTW010000074.1 GCA_024710925.1 Rhodocyclaceae bacterium
TCGAGGTGGCGCGCGACGCCCGCCGGATTGTCGCACAGCAGCCGTTCGGCCATGTCGCGGGCCAGCTCGACGAGGTCGGCGTCGGCTTCGAGGTCGGCGTAGCGCAACAGCGGCACGCCGCTCTGCCGGCTGCCGACGAACTCGCCGGGGCCGCGCAGGTGCAGGTCCTGGCGGGCGATCTCGAAGCCGTCGGTGTGCTCGTAGATGATCTTCAGCCGCGCCCGCGCCGTCTCCGACAGCGGCCCGGCGTAGAGCAGCACGCACACCGACTCGTGCGCGCCGCGGCCGATGCGGCCGCGCAGCTGGTGCAGCTGCGACAGGCCGAAGCGCTCGGCGTGCTCGATCACCATCAGGCTGGCGTTGGGCACGTCAACGCCGACCTCGATGACGGTGGTGGCGACCAGCACGTCGATGTTGCCGGCGACAAAGGCGGCCATCGTCGCCGCCTTCTCGTCGGCCTTCAGCCGGCCGTGCACCAGGCCGATGCGCAAGCCCTCCAGTTCCTCGGAGAGCACCGCGTGCGTCTCCAGCGCCGTCTGCAGCTGCAGCTTCTCGGATTCCTCGATCAGCGGGCACACCCAGTAGGCCTGCCGGCCCGTGGCGACCGCCGCCTGCACGCCGGCGATGACCTCGTCGCGGCGCGCATCCGAGATCAGCTTGGTCTTGACCGGCGTGCGCCCCGGCGGCAGCTCGTCGAGCACCGACACGTCGAGGTCGGCGTAGTAGCTCATCGCCAGCGTGCGCGGGATCGGCGTCGCCGACATCATCAGCTGGTGCGGAATGGCGCCGCTGTCGGCGTCGCCGCCCTTCTTGCGCAAGGCCAGCCGCTGCTGCACGCCGAAGCGGTGCTGCTCGTCGACGATGGCCAGCCCGAGCTTCGCGAAATCGACCGCGTCCTGGATCAGCGCGTGCGTGCCGACGACCAGTTGCGCGCCGGCCGCGGCCTCGGCCTGCATCGCCCGTTTCGCCGCCGCCTTGAGGCTGCCGGAGAGCCAGGCGACGCGCACGCCGAGCGGTTCCAGCCAGGCCTTCAGCTTGAGGTAGTGCTGTTCGGCGAGGATCTCGGTCGGCGCCATGAAGGCCGCCTGCCAGCCGGCCTCGATGGCGCAGCAGGCGGCGAGCGCGGCGACGATGGTCTTGCCGCTGCCGACGTCGCCCTGCAAGAGGCGCTGCATCGGATGCGGCTGCGCCAGATCCTGCTCGATCTCGGCGACGACGCGCCGCTGCGCACCGGTCAGCGCGAACGGCAACCGCGCCAGCAGCTGCGCAGCGAGCGTTTCGCCGGCGCCGGCGGCCGCCAGCACCGGCGCGCCGCGTTCGCGGCGGGCGAGGAAGGCGCGGCGCAGCGAGAGCTGCTGCGCCAGCGCCTCGTCGAACTTGATCCGCCGCCAGGCCGGATGGTCGCGCGACGACAGCGCGCCGAGCGGCGCACCGGGCGGCGGGTGGTGCAGGTAGCGCACGGCGTCGGCGAAGCCGGCCAGGCCATGCCGTTCGCGCCAGTCGGTGTCGCAGGCGGCGAACGGCTCGCCGAGGTCGGCCTCCGCCAGGGCGATGCCGATCAGCTTCCTGAGAGCCGCCTGCGAGACGCCGGCGGTGGTCGGATAGACCGGGGTCAGCGCATCCGGCAACGGCACCTCGGCGTCGACGACGCGGTAGCGCGGATGCACCATCTCCGGCCCGAGGAAACCTGAGCGGACTTCGCCGAACAGGCGCAGCGGCCGCTCGTTGTCGCGCGCCGCTTCAAGCTGTTTCGTCTGGCTGCCGTAGAAGTTGAGGAAGCGCAGCACCAGCTCGTCGCCGGCCGCGTCACGCGCGCGCGCGACCAGCTGGCGGCGCGGCCGGAACTGCACCGAGACATCGACGACGCGCGCCTCGACCTGCACCGGCTCGCCCCACGGCGCTTCGGCAACGGTGACACAGCGCGTCTCGTCCTCGTAGCGCAGCGGCAGGTGCAGGACGAGGTCGTCCGGGCGGACGAGGCCGAGCTTGGCGAGCTTTTCCGCGAGCGCCGGCGTTGCCTTGATCCCGCCCATCACGCCGAACTCAGGCGCCCCCAAGGGGAGCGCTTCGCAAGTGCTGTCGCACAATTCTTGAGCGGAGCCCCCACGAGGGGGCTCCTTTCCGGGCTTGCGCCCGGCTCAGGCGTCCCCCAAGGGGACTTCTTCGCAAGTGCTGTCGCACTTGCTCAGGCGCCGAGCACCATCACCGCGTCGGCTTCGACCAGCGCGCCGCGCGGCAGCGAGGCGACACCGACCGCGGCACGCGCCGGGTAGGGTGGCTGGAAATACTTGGCCTTCGTTTCGTTCACCTTGCCGAAGTTGCCGCGGTCGATGAGGAAGACGTTCAGCTTGACGACGTCGGCGAGCGAGCCGCCGGCCGCCTCGGCGACCGCCTGCAGGTTGTCGAAGACGCGCACGATCTGCGCGTCGATGCCGTCGACGAGCTGGCCGCTCTGCGGGTCGAGGCCGATCTGGCCGGACATATAGACGGTATCGCCAACCTTGACGGCCTGCGAGTAGGTGCCGATGGCCGCCGGCGCGCCGGCGGTGGAAATGATCGTTTTTGCCATAATGCTGTCCCTTGTCTGGTAGCCACTGAAAGCGGAGATGTTAAATGAGTGCGCAGATCATCGCCAATCTGGAGAAGCTGCTCGGCGGCCCGCGCGACAACGC
>JANJTW010000092.1 GCA_024710925.1 Rhodocyclaceae bacterium
GGCGGTCGAAGGCTTCCGGGGCGATCTCGGAGACGCTCTTGCCCATGCGCTGCGCGGCGCGCGTCAGGAAGTGCATGGCCAGCAGCGGGATGTCGCCGCGACGCTTCCTGAGCGGCGGCAGGGCCAGCGTCACCACCGCCAGGCGGAAGTAGAGGTCCTGGCGGAAGGTGCCTTCTTCGGCGAGGACGGCGAGGTCCTGGCTGCTGGCGGCGACGATGCGGACGCTCGCCTTCTGCGTTTGCGCACCCCCCTGGCGAGCGAACTCGCCGTCCTGCACGAGGCGCAACAGGCGCGGCTGCAGTGCCGCCGGCAGCGCCCCGACCTCGTCGAGGAAGAGCGTGCCGCCGGCGGCGGCCTCGACGGCGCCGGCGGCCCCGTCGTGGCCGAAGAGTTCGGCGGCGAGCGCTTCTTCCGACGGCGCGCGGCAATTGACGGCGACAAAGGCGCCGCTGCGGCCGCTCTTTTCGTGGATGTGGCGGGCCAGCGCCTCGCGGCCGGTGCCCTGTTCGCCGGCGATGAGGATGCCGCAGTCGGTGGCGGCGACGCCGTCGGCGGTGCCGAGCACGGCGAGCATGTCCGGGTTGCTGGAGATGATCCGCGGCGCTGCCGTCGCCTGGTCGAGGGCGGCCTTCAACGAGGCATTCTCGCGGCGCAGCATGGCCTTGTGGATCGCCTCGCCGACGATCTTGCGCACGTCCGGCAGGCGGAACGGCTTCTCGACGTAGTAGAAGGCGCCGGTGGTCATCGCCTCGACCGCCGAACTGGCGTTGGCGTGCGCGGTGATCATCACCACCTCGGTGTCCGGCCAGCGCTGCTTGGTCTGGCGCAGCAGTTCGAGGCCGTCGATGCCGGGCATGCGCAGGTCGGTGAGCACCAGCTGGTACTCGCTCTCGGCGAGCAGCGCCAGCGCGGCAGCGCCGTCCTGTGCGCAGTCGACCCGGTAGCCTTCGCGTTCGAGCACGTGCGAAAGGTTGCGACGGGCGATTTCCTCGTCGTCGACGACCAGGATGCGTCCTTGTTTCATGGCTATGCCTCCTGAAGGGCCGCGCCCCGAAGGAGGCCCCCTTGGGGTGTCCCGAAGGAGGCATGCGCCCCCCTCGGGGGGGTGAGGTCGGGAATTCGCGGCGCACTGCGCCGTGCCGACCGAACGGGCTTGCCGTCGCGGCAAGCCCTTCGCGAACATTGAGCGTGGGGGTACATCATTTCTCCGTTTTCTTGCGGTCGGGAATATGCACGACGAAGCGGCAGCCGCGGCCCGGTTCCGAATCGACGGAAACGGTGCCGCCGTGCTGGCCGACGATTTCGTGCACGATGAAAAGACCGAGGCCGGTGCCCTTGCCGACCGGCTTGGTCGAGAAGAAGGGATCGAAGATGCGCGGCAGGTTTTCCGGCGCGATGCCGGGGCCGTTGTCCTCGACGGCGATGCGCGTGCCGGCGCCGTCGGGGCCGTCCTCGCGGCGCGCGGCGATGCGGATCTGGCCGCCCGGGCCGATGACGCCGGCGGCGTTCTGCAGCAGGTTGATCAGTACCTGCTGGAAGCGCTGGCGGTCGACCTCGACGGTCAGGCCGTCCGGGACGTCGATGGCGATCGTCGCGTCGGTCGGTGTCAGGTTGCGCGTCAGCTGCAGCACCTCGTCGACGAGCGTGCGCACCGGCGTATCGACGCGCTCGTACTGCCGCTCGCGGGCGAAGTCGAGCAGCGTGCCGACGATGCGCTGCGCGCGCAGCACTTCGCCGTCGATCTGCGCCAGCAGGTCGTGGCGGATGTCCTCGGGCAGGTCGTCGATTTCCTCAAGCAGGATCTGGCACGACGTGGAGATGTTCGAAAGCGGGTTATTCAGTTCGTGCGCGACGCCGGAGAGCATGGTGCCGAGCGCGACCAGTCGCGACGAGCGGGTGATCGCCTTCTGCCGGTCGTCGAGCTCCTTCAGCGTACGGTTGATGGCGTCGGTCAGCGAGCCGACCTCGCGGTCCCCGGAGGCGTGGTCGAGCCGGCCGGCCTCGCCGGCGGCGACGCGCGTCAGGCTGCTTTCGATGGTGCGCAGCGGCTGCACGACGCTGCGCGTGACGAGGATGCCGGCGGCGACGGCCAGCGCGATGGTGGCGACGATCGTCCATTGCAGGTTGCGGTGGTGCGCGGCGACGGCGTCGTCGAGCAGTTCGCGCGCCTCGGCGTCGAGCTTCTCGCCGAGCGCCAGCATGCGTGAGCCGGTGACCAGCAGGTCGTCGGTGATTTCGGTCGAGGCGCGGCCGTGGCGGTCGGCGTTGGCCATCTCGATGAGCAGCGTGCGGTAGTGCTCCAGCGTCTCGTCGGTGCTCGCCTGGATCTCGGTGTCGGAGAGCTGCGGCGGCAGCTGCTTGCTCAGCGCCTGCGCGTTGTTGACCCGCTCGATGGCCTCGGCGAGGTCGCTGTTCTTGCGGTAGAGCAGGTAGTTCTTTTCCATCCGCCGCGAGTAGCGCATCTCGTCGTGCAGGTCGGCGACGTGCTGCTGCTCGTTGATCTTCGTTTCCAGCCGGCGGAAGTCGATCAGCGCGCTGACGACGAGGGCGACGAAGAGCAGTCCGACGAGGACGTAGCCGAAGAGGATCTTCGCGTGCAGGGATTGGAGTTTTGGCATGGCGCGCTATTGTTCACGCAATCGTTGCGTAATGCAACAATTGCGTGACGGCGGGCGGGCGCCTCCGCGCCGGCAGCGCGCGATCAGTCCGCGCGGCTCTTCCGACCACCGTTCCAGGCGTTCCGCTTCCTCCGCCGCGCGGCCGACGGCCGTCCGGAAAGGTTTCGCTTGCCGACAGCGAATCCTGGCCGCGTGCGATGGCGCCGTTCACGCGATGCGGCGTCTGGCCGTCGGCCAACGCTTTCGTCAGCGAAACAGTATCGTCTGGCGCCTGATTGGCGCAGCCGGGACGGTGGTCGTCCACAATGCCGGCGGGGAGGCGGCGCGCTTCAGCGCTCGCGCCAGAGGTCGTTCTGCGCGCCGTCGCGGCCGGGGGCGTCGAGGCCGAGGTGGCGGTAGATCGCCGGCGTCGCCACGCGGCCGCGCGGCGTGCGCTGCAGGTAGCCCTGCTGGATGAGGAAGGGTTCGAGCACGTCCTCGATGGTGTCGCGCGCCTCGCCGATCGCCGCGGCGAGGTTGTCGACGCCGACCGGACCGCCGCCGAACTTGTCGATCACCGCCGACAGCAGCTTGCGGTCCATCAGGTCGAGGCCGGCGGCGTCGACGTCGAGCATGGAGAGCGCGGCATCGGCGATGGCCGCGGTGACGTGGCCGCGGCCCTTCACCTCGGCGTAGTCGCGGACGCGGCGCAGCAGGCGGTTGGCGATGCGCGGCGTGCCGCGCGAGCGGCGGGCGATCTCCAGCGCGCCGGCCGGCTCGGCGTCGACGTTCAAGAGTTGCGCCGAGCGCGTGACGATGTGCGTCAGCTCGTCCGGCGTATAGAATTCCAGCCGCGAGACGATGCCGAAGCGGTCGCGCAGCGGGTTGGTCAGCATGCCGGCGCGCGTCGTCGCGCCGACCAGCGTGAACGGCGGCAGGTCGAGCTTGACCGAGCGCGCCGCCGGGCCTTCGCCGATCATGATGTCGATCTGGAAATCCTCCATCGCCGGGTAGAGGATTTCCTCGACCACCGGGCTCAGGCGGTGGATCTCGTCGATGAACAGCACGTCGTGCGCTTCGAGGTTGGTCAGGATGGCGGCGAGGTCGCCGGCGCGTTCGAGCACCGGCCCCGAGGTCTGCCGCAGGTTCACGCCCATCTCGGCGGCGACGATGTGCGCCAGCGTCGTCTTGCCCAGCCCCGGCGGGCCGAACAGCAGCACGTGGTCGAGCGATTCGCCGCGGTTCTTCGCCGCCTGGATGAAGATCTCCAGCTGTTCGCGGATCTTCGCCTGGCCGACGTAGTCGGCGAGCCGCTTCGGACGCAGCGCGCGCTCGACGGCGTCCTCCTGCGGCGAAACGGTCGCGGGGGTGACGATGCGGTCGGAGAACTTGTCGGTTTCGATCATGGCGGGGGCGATTCTACGTCCGCTCGGGCGGATTGAGGTCGGCCGCCTTGTCGGCGATCCACTCGCGGATCAGCGTCTGGCCGAGCGCCAGGAGCGTCGGCCCGAGGAAGATGCCGATGAAGCCGAACACCAGCACGCCGCCGAAGACGCCGACGACGATCAAGAGCAGCGGCTGCGCGGCGGTGCGCGAGATCAGGATCGGCTTGATGAAGTTGTCGACGCTGGAGATGCCGAGCATGCCCCAGAGCAGCATGAAGATCGCCCAGCCGGTCTGCCCCTGCTCGTAGAGCCAGAAGGCGGCGCCGCCCCAGATCAGCGTCGGGCCGATCACCGGCACCATGGCGAAGAGGAAGGTGGCGAAGGTCAGCATCATCACCGCCGGCACGCCGGCGATCAGGTAGCCGACCATGCCGACCACCGCCTGCGCGGCGGCGGTGCCGATGATGCCGACCATGACGCCGGTGATGGTGCCGCGGGCCAGCCCGAGCATGCGCTCGCCGAGGCGGCCGCCGAGCTTGTGGGCGGCGGTGAGCAGCGCCTGCGCGTAGAGGTGCGCGTCGCGGAAGATGAAGAAGACGAAGAGGGTCACCAGCAGCAGCTGCAGCAGCCCCTGCGCCGAGAT
This sequence comes from Rhodocyclaceae bacterium, assembly GCA_024710925.1. GTDB lineage: Bacteria > Pseudomonadota > Gammaproteobacteria > Burkholderiales > Rhodocyclaceae > Proximibacter. Next base: position 4,626 of record JANJTW010000092.1, read on the forward strand.
CTTGACGGCGGTCAGTGCCAGCCGGCGGGCCGGGTCGGCGAACTGCTGCAGCAGGTTGTTGAGTTCTTCCCGGCTCTCGGCGAGCTTGTGCCAGTAGTCGGCGAGCAGTTGCCCGAGCAGCGGCAGGTTGGCCAGCCACGGCGGCGGCTCGGCCGGCAGGCCGTTCTCGATCATCGGCCGCAGCTGCTGCGTGACCATCTCGATGATGCCGGCGAGGTTGCCCGAGAGCAGGCTCATCGGCACCGCCAGCAGGACGACCAGCAGCAGCGCCATGACCGCGGCGGCGAGGGTGTGGCGGTGGCGCAGCGCGGCGAGCAGGCGGACGTAGAACGGCCAGGCGGTGACGACGATGACCACGGCGAAGAGCAGCGTGCCGACGAAGGGCAGCAGCACGGCGATGCAGCCGACGATCAGCGCGGCGACGATGGCGAACTGGGCGTACTGCGTGTGGCGCGGCTGCATCAGGCCTCCCGCCGGGCCGGGCCGCGAAGGCAGCCCCCTTGGCGTGTTCCGAGGGGGGGCTGCGTCCGTGGTGAGCTGAGGAGGAGGGGCATGGTCAGGCCTTGGAGAGCGCCTTCAGCGCCTGGCGGATGCCGTCGGCGGTGCCGGCGTCGGCCGGCAGCCCCTTCATCGCCGCCTGCGCCTCGCGCTCGTTGTAGCCGAGCGCCAGCAGCGCGTTCAGGATGTCGTGCCGGTTGTCGCCGGCGGCGGCCGCAGCGACGGCTGTCGGCACGGCATCGGCGAGCTTGCCCTTGAGTTCGAGCAGCAGGCGCTCGGCGGTCTTCTTGCCGATGCCCGGCACCTTGGTCAGGCGGCCGGCCTCCTGCATCGCCACCGCGTGCGCGAGATCGGCGACCGACAGGCCGGAGAGCACCGACAGCGCGGTGCGCGCGCCGACGCCGGAAATCTTCAAGAGCTGGCGGAAGGCGAAGCGCTCGGCCTCGCTGCCGAAGCCGTAGAGGAAGTGGCCGTCCTCGCGCACCGCGTGGTGCGTCAGCAGCGTCACCTTGTCGCCGGCGGCGGGCAGGTTGTAGAAGGTGCTCATCGGCACGTCGACTTCGTAGCCGACGCCGCCGACGTCGACGAGGATCTGCGGCGGGTTCTTGGCGGCGAGGGTGCCGGTGAGGCGTCCGATCATTTCAGTTTCGTCAGGGAGTTCAGGGCGTCAGTCGAGGTCAGCCGGCCGCTCTTGCGGCGACCGGCAGAGGATAGCGCGCCCAGCCCCTGCCCGCCATGGGCGTGGGCGATGGCGCAGGCGAGTGCGTCGGCGGCGTCCGGCGACGGCTCGCCGGGCAGTGCCAGCAGCCGGCGCACCATGTGCTGCACCTGCTCCTTGGTTGCCCGGCCGTGGCCGACCACCGCCTGCTTGACCTGCATCGTGCCGTATTCGGCGACCGGCAGGCCGGCGCCGACCAGCGCGCCGATGGCGGCGCCGCGCGCCTGGCCGAGCAGCAGCGTGGACCACGGGTTCTTGTTCAGGAAAACCTCTTCGATCGCTGCTTGCGCCGGCGTGTAGGTGGCGACGATCTCGGCGATGCCGCGGCAGATGACGCCGAGCCGCTCCGGCAGCGGCCGCTTGTCGTCGGTGCGGATGCAGCCGCTGGCGACGTAGGCGAGCTTGCTGCCCTGCGCGTCGACGACGCCGAAACCGGTGATGCGCAGGCCGGGGTCGATGCCGAGCAGGCGCAGCGGTGGCGAGGGCGGGGCGGAAACGGGCATGGGCGACATTCTAGCGGGGCGGCCGGGGGCCGGGCGGATTTGGTCCGGATTAAAGTTCGCGCCGCCGCCGCCGCCGCGGGAGGGTTTCCGCGACGAAACGGGCGGCATCGTCAAGGCGGCGGTCGGCGTCCTCGGCAAGGATCGCGACCTGGCCGCGCACCCGGAGCCGGCCGGCGAATTCGCCGAGGAACGGGCCGGCGTCGGCAAGGTACCGGTCGAATCTATCCGCCGCCGGGAGAAACCCGCGGTCCCCTCTGGCGCGGCGGAACGCTCACACCTTGCGTGCCAGCCAGACGCCGGCCACCGCCAGCGCCATGCCGGCGAGCGCGACGCCGGAGAGCGTCTCGCCGAACAGCAGCCAGGCGATCACCGCCGTCGTCGGCGGCGTCAGGTAGAACAGGCTGGCGACGTTTACCGCGCTGCCCGAGCGGATCAGCAGGTTCAGCAGGCTGATCGCGCCGAGCGAGAGCACCAGCACCAGCCAGCCGAGCGCGAAGGCGAACGGCGGCGTCCACTCGATGCGGAACTCGCCGAATAGCGCGATGGCCAGCGCGGTGATCGCCGCCGTCGGCAGGAACTGGATCACCGAACCGGTCCGGAGGTCGAAGCTCGGGCAGAACTTCTTCTGGTAGAGCGTGCCGGCGGTGATCGCCACGAGCGCGACGACGGCCGGGATCAGCATCGCGCCGAGCGGCGCATCGGCGGCGATTTTCCCCGAGAGCACGAGGAAGACGCCGACCAGCCCGAGCGCCAGCCCGCCCCACTGCCGCGGCGAAACCTTCTCGCCGAGGAACATGCCGGCACCGAAGGCGGTCAGCAGCGGTTGCATGCCGACGACCAGCGCGGTGATGCCGGCCGGCAGGCCGTAGCCGATGGCGACGAAGACGCCGCCGAGGTAGAAGGCATGCACCAGCACGCCGGAAACGCCGATGTGCAGCCAGCGCCGCGGATCGCTCGGCCACGGCGCCCGCGTCGCCAGCGCCAGCGCGGTCATCAGCCCGATCACCAGAAAGTAGCGGACGAGCAGGAAGGACAGCGCATCGGCGTACGGCAGGCCGAACTTGGCGCCGATGAAGCCGGTGCTCCACAGGAAGACGAAGAGGAAGGGGGCGAATTTCAGCAGCATGGCGGCCGGTCAAAAAAGAAAAGCGGCGCCGGAGCGCCGCTTTTCCGGGAACAGGAGAATCTACTCCTCGATGACGACACTGGTATAGACCTCCTGCACATCGTCGAGCGCTTCCAGCACGTCGAGCAGCTTCTGCATCCTGACGCCATCCTCGCCGGAAAGTTCGGTCTCGTTCTCGGCCTTCATCGTCACCTGGCCGAATTCCGGCGTGAAGCCGCCGGCTTCCAGCGCTTCCTTCACCGTCAGGAAATCGCCGGGCGCGGTGATGACTTCGATCGAGCCGTCGTCGTTG
>JANJTW010000101.1 GCA_024710925.1 Rhodocyclaceae bacterium
GCCGGCAGCTCGAGCACGACCTTGTCGGTCTCGATGTCGATCAGGTTTTCGTCGCGCGAGACGGCCTCGCCGGCCTTCTTGTGCCACGAGACGAGGGTCGCCTCGGCGACCGATTCGGACAGTTGCGGAACTTTGACGTCGATGATCATGTTCTCTCCGTACTTCGTGCTGGGTTAGTACTCGATCTTGCCCAGAGCGGACTCGATGAGCGTCTTCTGTTGGAGGGCGTGCTTCGCGGCGTAGCCGACAGCCGGCGAGGCCGAGGCGGGACGCGAAACGAGCAGCAGGTGGTGCTTCGGGCCGACCGAGCGCACCAGGTGCTGGCGCGAGGCCAGCCAGTACCAGGCGCCCTGGTTGCGCGGCTCGTCCTGCACCCAGACGACTTCGGTGGCCTTCGGGTACTTGGCAAGCTCGGCCTTCAGCGCCTCGTCCGGGAACGGGTAGAGCTGTTCGACGCGGGCGATGGCGATATGGTTGGCCTTCTTCTCGCGGCGCGCGGCAACCAGGTCGTAGTAGACCTTGCCCGAGCAGAGGATCAGGCGCGTCACCTTCTTCGCGTCGAGCTTGTCGACTTCGCCGATCACTTCCTGGAAGCCGCCATTGGCCAGATCGTCGAGCGAGGCGATGGCATCCTTGTGGCGCAGCAGCGACTTCGGCGAGAAGACGATCAGCGGCTTGCGCTGGTTGCGCACCGCCTGGCGGCGCAGCAGGTGGAAGATCTGCGCCGGCGTCGTCGGCTGGCACACTTCCATGTTCATCTCGGCGCAGAGCTGCATGTAACGTTCGATGCGCGCCGACGAGTGCTCCGGGCCCTGGCCTTCGTAGCCGTGCGGCAGCAGCATGGTCAGGCCGCAGGCGCGGCCCCACTTGGCTTCACCGGACGAAATGAACTGGTCGATGACGACCTGGGCGCCGTTGGCGAAGTCGCCGAACTGGCCTTCCCAGACGACCAGCTCGTACGGGTTGGCCGAAGCGTAGCCGTAGTCGAAGGCGAGCACGGCTTCTTCCGACAGCACCGAGTCGAAGCACTGGAAGCCGGCCTGCTTTTCCTGCAGGTTGGCGAGCGGGTGGTAGGTGCCCTGCGCCCAGTTTTCGCGGTTCTGGTCGTGCAGTGCGGCGTGGCGGTGGAAGAAGGTGCCACGGCCGACGTCTTCGCCGGAGATGCGGACGCCGTAGCCCGACACCAGCAGCGACGCGTAGGCCAGGTTCTCGGCCATGCCCCAGTCGATCGGCAGCGCGCCTTCGCCCATGGCGCGGCGGTCATCGATGATCTTCTTGACGCGGCTGTGCAGCGTGAAGCCTTCCGGCACCGTGGTCAGGCGGTCGGCCAGACGCTTCAGTTCCTTGACCGGCACCGTCGTGTCGCAGTTCGGGATGTACTTCTTGGTCAGGAACGGCGACCAGTCGATGGTCATCGGATGCTTGTAGCCGGCGAGCACCGGGTTGTACAGCAGCTGACCCTTGTCGAGATGCTCGCGGTATTCCTTGATCATCGCGTCCGGGCCGTCGGCCGGCAGCACACCCTCGGCAACCAGCTTGTCGGCGTAGGTCTTGCGCGTGCCCGGATGCTGGCTGATTTTCTTGTACATCAGCGGCTGCGTCACCATCGGCTCGTCCTGCTCGTTGTGGCCGAGCTTGCGGAAGCAGATGATGTCGATGACGACGTCCTTCTTGAACTTCTGGCGGAATTCCATCGCCACCTGCGTGACCAGCGCCACCGCTTCCGGATCGTCGCCATTGACGTGGAAGATCGGCGCGTCGGCCATCTTGAAGATGTCGGTGCAGTACAGCGAGGAACGGTAGTCGCGCGGATCGGAGGTGGTGAAGCCGATCTGGTTGTTCACGACGATGTGCACCGTGCCGCCCGTGCCGTAGCCGCGGGTCTGCGCGAAGTTGATCATTTCCTGGTTGACGCCCTGGCCGGCAACGGCGGCGTCGCCGTGGATCAGCACCGGCAGCACCTTGTCCTTGCCGCCTTCGCCGCGACGGCACTGGCGGGCGTAAACCGAGCCAACGACGACCGGGTTCACGATTTCGAGGTGCGACGGGTTGAAGGCCAGCGTCAGGTGGCACGGGCCGCCCGGGGTCGCGACATCGGACGAGTAGCCCATGTGGTACTTGACGTCGCCGGCCGAGAGATCGGAGGCCTTCTTGCCTTCGAACTCGTCGAAGAGCATCGCCGGCGCCTTGCCGAGCGTGTTCACGAGGACGTTCAGGCGGCCGCGGTGGGCCATGCCGATGACGATCTCGTCGACGCCGAGGCCGCCGGCAACGCGGACCAGTTCGTCCATCGAGACGATCAGCGACTCGCCGCCCTCGAGCGAGAAGCGCTTCTGGCCGACGTAACGGGTGTGCAGATAGCGCTCAAGCGTCTCGGCGGCGGTCAGGCGTTCGAGGAGGCGCTTCTTCTGCTCGGGCGTGTAGCTGCCCTTCGAACGGATCGGTTCGAGGCGCTCCTGCAGCCAGCGCTTCTCGGCGATCTCGCTCATGTACATGTATTCGACGCCGACGGAGCCGCAGTAGGTCTCCTTCAGCGCCTCGAACAGCTGGCCGAACGGCGCGTGCTCGGGGCAGCCCTTGAACGAGCCGACGTTGAAGGTGGCGTTCTTGTCGGCGTCGGTGAAGCCGTAGAACGACGGTTCCAGTTCGTGCAGCTCCGGACGCGGCATGCGCTTCAGCGGGTCGAGATTGGCCCAGCGCGTGCCCATGAAGCGATAGGCGTTGATCAGTTGCAGAACGCCGACCTGCTTCTTGTCGTCGACCTGGACGCCGGTGGCGGCGGGCCGGAAACCGCCCTGCTTGGCCTGCTCGGCGAAGGCGGCGATGACCGGCGCGTGCGGCACGTCGCGGGCGACGAAACCGGGCATCTGCGCCAGCTTGTCGAAGTAGTCGCGCCACTCATCGGGCACGGAGGCGGGGTTGTCGAGATAGTTTTCGTACAGCTCCTCGACGAACGGCGCATTGCCGCCGAAGAGATAGGAGTTGCCGAACAGCTGCGTCATCATGGCGTCACCTGTGGTAGCGGTGTTGTTTCGGTCGAAGCAGCCGGCTGCGCGCTCTTGGCACGGCCGCCGGCTCATGCAGAAAGGGGCGGTCCATCGCCGCCCCTGTTTTCTTACGCGCGCTTGGCGAGCGGTACGACGTCGCGCTTGGCGGCGCCGATGTACAGCTGGCGCGGACGGCCGATCTTGTATTCCGGATCGGTCAGCATTTCCTCCCACTGCGTCATCCAGCCGACGGTGCGGGCCAGCGCGAAGATGCAGGTGAACATCTCGGTCGGGATGCCGATCGCCTTCTGCACGATACCGGAGTAGAAGTCGACGTTCGGGTAGAGCTTCTTCTCGACGAAGTACTGGTCTTCCAGCGCGATCTTCTCGAGTTCCTTGGCCAGCTTGAACAGGCGGTCGTTTTCGAGCCCCAGTTCCTGCAGCACGTCGTCGCAGACCTTGCGCATCAGCTTGGCGCGCGGGTCGAAGTTCTTGTAGACGCGGTGGCCGAAGCCCATCAGCTTGAACGAGTCGTTCTTGTCCTTGGCACGCTTGATGTATTCGCCGACGCGCGAGACGTCGCCGATCTCTTCCAGCATCTGCAGACAGGCTTCGTTCGCACCACCGTGCGCCGGGCCCCACAGGCAGGCGATGCCGGCAGCGATACAGGCGAACGGGTTGGCGCCCGACGAACCGGCCAGGCGGACGGTCGAGGTCGAGGCGTTCTGCTCATGGTCGGCGTGCAGCGTGAAGATGATGTCGAGCGCGCGCGCCAGCACCGGGTTGGCGACGTACTTCTCGCACGGGTTGCCGAACATCATGCGCATGAAATTCGACGCGTAGTCGAGCTCGTTGTCCGGGTACATGAACGGCGCGCCGGTGCTGTACTTGTAGGCCATGGCGACGATCGTCGGCATCTTGGCGACCAGGCGGTTGAAGCTGACGTTGCGGTGCTCGGCATCCGAGAAGTCCATCGCGTCGTGGTAGAACGCCGACAGGGCGCCGACGACGCCGGTCATCACGGCCATCGGGTGCGCGTCGCGACGGAAGCCGGAGTAGAACTTGATCAGTTGTTCGTGCACCATCGTGTGCTTCTTGATGGTGCCTTCGAAATTGGACTTCTGCGATGCGTTCGGCAGCTCGCCGTTCTTCAGCAGATAAGCGACTTCGAGGAAGTTGCAGTTCTCGGCCAGTTGTTCGATCGGGTAGCCGCGATAGAGCAGCTCGCCCTTGTCGCCGTCGATGAAGGTGACTTTCGATTTGCAGCTTGCCGTCGACAGGAAGCCGGAATCGTACGTGAACAGACCGGTTTTACCGCCCAGGGTACGAATGTCGATGCAATCGTTGCCGTGGGTCGGCGACATGATCGGGAATTCAACGGGCGCCTGTCCGTCGATGTTCAGAATAGCCTTGCGTTCGGTCGTCATGGTGTTAGTCCCTTGTACAGGTTATGTTTTCGAGCTTCCAAGCAGTCCGCAAAGCTACAGCGGCTGCCTTACTTCACTCTTACGCAGCATCGCCACGATGGCAGCCCGCTGCGCGTCCTCGCACTCCTCCGTGCCATTTACCAGCGGCCAGAGATCGTGATCTTCCATATCCGCCAGCTCGGCGAAGACGCGCTTGTCGTCCTCGCTGAGCCCGGGAAATTCCTCGACGAGAAATTTCCCGAGGATCAGGTCGAGTTCCAGCAGGGCGCGGCGAGTGCAGCGCCACTGCAGGCGGTTGAGGGCATCGTGATCCAAGATGCCCCCGTCAGACGGCACGCCTGACCATCATCTCCTTGATCTTGCCGATCGCCTTGGTCGGATTGAGACCCTTCGGGCAGACGTCGACGCAGTTCATGATGGTGTGGCAACGGAACAGGCGATACGGATCCTCGAGGTTGTCGAGACGCTCGTTGGTCGCCTGATCGCGGGTGTCGGCGATGAAGCGGTAGGCGTTCAGCAGGCCGGCCGGACCGACGAACTTGTCCGGGTTCCACCAGAACGACGGGCACGAGGTCGAACAGCAGGCGCACAGGATGCACTCGTAGAGGCCGTTCAGTTCCTCGCGGTCCTCCGGCGACTGCAGGCGCTCGCGCTCGGGCGGCGGCGTGTCGTTGATCAAGTACGGCTTGATCGAGTGGTACTGCTTGAAGAACTGGGTCATGTCCACGATCAGGTCGCGGATGACCGGCAGGCCGGGCAGCGGACGCAGGACGACCGGCTCCTTGAGATCCTTGATCTCGGTGAGGCAGGCGAGGCCGTTCTTGCCGTTGATGTTCATCGCGTCGGAACCGCAGATGCCCTCGCGGCACGAGCGACGGTACGACAGCGTATCGTCCTTGGCCTTCAGCTTGGTCAGCACGTCGAGCAGCTTGCGGTCGGTCTCGTCGATCTCGATCGAGCAATCCTGCATGTACGGCGCATTGTCCTTGTCCGGATCGTAGCGGTAGATCTTGAACTGCATGGTACGGGTAGCCATTTGCATTGACTCCTAACGCGATCAGTACGAGCGCGTCTTCAGCGCGATGGTTTCGACGGACAGCGGGGTCATGTTGACCGGCTTGTACGACAGCTTGTTACCGTCGCGCTGCCACAGCGTGTGCTTGTGCCATTCCTTGTCGTTGCGGCCATTCGGCATTTCCGGGGTATCCGGCGCATCGTCGCGGACGTGGGCGCCGCGCGATTCCTTGCGGGCATTGGCGCAGATCATCGTCGCCTTGGCCACTTCGATCAGGTTGTCGAGTTCCAGCGCTTCGACGCGGGCGGTGTTCCAGACCTTGGACTTGTCCTTGATCTCGGTGATCGCCACCTGCTTCTCGATTTCCAGGATTTTTTGCACACCTTCTTCCAGCTTGTCCTTGAAGCGGAACACGCCGCAGTGGTTCTGCATCGTGCGCTGCATGGCCAGACGGGTTTCGTGCACGTTGCTGCCGTTGGTCTGGTTTTCCAGACGGGCAAGGCGGGCCAAGGTCTTGTCGGCGAAGTTGGCCGGCAGTTCCTTGTGCGTCTTCGGCATCGCGGCCATGTCTTCGATCACGGTGTCGCCGGAGGACTTGCCGAAGACCAACAGGTCGAGCAGCGAGTTGGTGCCGAGGCGGTTGGCGCC
>JANJTW010000141.1 GCA_024710925.1 Rhodocyclaceae bacterium
TCGTTCATCACCGCCTTCGACAGCGAGTTGGCGGATTCGCCGGCCTTGTCCAGCGTCGCCCAGGCGATACCTTCGCCATCGACGGCAAGGCGCCAGTGTTGCAGATCGAGATTCATCATTTTCCGTTCTTTCAGTGCAGGGCCGCACCGTTCGCGGCAAAGGCCAGCGACACGGCGCCGGGGCCGACGTTGACGGCGGCGGTCTTGCTCATCGGCGAGATCAGGATGTCGACGTCGCGCATGCGCGCCGCCTGATCGAGCGTAAAGTAGCCCGGCATCTTCGGCACCTCGTCCAGCGCGCCGCCGTAGCTGATGCAGACGTAGGGCGCATCCAGCCCGTGCCTGACGCGCTCGGCGGCCTTGGTGAACAGCCGCTCGACGCCGGCTTCGAAGCCGCGCACCTTGTCGACCGGACCGGTCGCGTCCTGATGGCAGTGCAGGATCGGCTTCACGTCGAGCATCGAGCCCAGGGTGTAGGAACCCCAGCCGATGCTCTTGTCGCCTTTCTTCGACGCGCGCTTGTAGATGTGGAAGAGGTCGGCCGGCACCATGTAGGTGTGCGTCCGCTCGACCAGCGCGCGCAGCCGGGTGCCGATCTCGCTCGGCGTGCCGCCTTCGCGGATCAGCCGGATCGCCTCGGCGACCTGTACCGCCTGCCCGGTAAACATGTTGCGCGACGACAGCACGGCCAGCCCGAAGCGTTCCGGCACGCCGGCCTGGCGGCGGATCTGCTTGTACTTGGTCAGGATCGCGCGCGACGCCTGCATCGCGTGGTCGTAGATCGGGCTGCGGCCGCTGGTGATGGTCAGGCAGAAGACGTAGTCGTAGTCGAGCACCAGCCGTTCGAGAAAGAGCTGCTCGATCTGCTGTACCGAGTACGGGATCGACTCGGCGAAATCCTCGCTCTTGCGGTCGAGGTGCTTCGCGTAGAAGGCCTGCGTTTCCGCCGGATCGCGCCGGTCCTCGACGAGGGTGTCGCCGATGCGCAGCGTGATCGGCATGACGACCACCCCGTGCGCGTCGATGAACGCCTTGGGCAGATCGCAGCACGAATCGACAACGACGCCGATGCGCATCGCTCAGCCCTCCATCGCCTCGGCCAGCATCGCGCCGCCGAGACCGCCGCCGATACAGATCGAGGCCATGCCGCGCTTCGCCTGCCGCCTGCGCAGCACGTGCAGCAGGTGCAGCACGATGCGCGCGCCGGAAGCGCCGACCGGATGGCCGATGGCGACGGCGCCGCCGTCGACGTTCAGCTTCGACTCGTCGAGGGCGCCGAGCGCACCCGACAGGCCGAGCTGCTCGCGGCAGTAGTCGTCCGATTTCCACGCTTCGACGCAGGCCATCACCTGCGCGGCGAAGGCCTCGTTGATTTCCCACGCGTCGAGATCGTTCAGGCCGAGGCCATGGCGCTGCAGGATCGGCGTCGCCGCATGCACCGGGCCGAGGCCCATCTGCGCCGGATCGAGGCCGGCCCACTGGCTGTCGACGATGCGGCCGAGCGGCTTCAGCTTCCACTTCTTCACCGCCTCTTCCGAGGCGAGGACCAGCCAGGCGGCACCGTCGGTGATCTGCGAGCTGTTGGCGGCGGTGATGTTGCCGTACGTCTTGTCGAAGAAGGGCTTCGGCTTGGCCATGCCGGCCAGCGTCGCATCGCTGCGCACGCCGTCGTCGTCGGCGTAGACGTTGCCGCGCTCGTCGATCAGCGGCACGATCTCGGCGAGGTGGCCGGCGGCGCGGCCGGCAACGGCGCGCTGGTGGCTGCGCACCGAGAATTCGTCCATCTGCTGCCGGGTCAGGCCGAACTTCCAGGCCAGGTTCTCGGCGGTCTGCCCCATCAGGAGGCCGTTGACCGGGTCGGTCAACCCCTTCATCAGGCCGATCACCGGCGACAGCAGCAGGCCCGGGCGCAACTTCGCGAACTGCTTCACCCGCGCGCCGAGCGTGCGCGCCTGCGCCATCTGCGCGAACCACAGCACCATCGCGTCCGCATAGAGCAGCGGCGCCCGCGACAGCGCGTCGACGCCACCGGCCAGCACCAGCTGCGAGCGGCCGGACTGGATGTTGGCCATCGCCGAGTCGAGCGCCTGCATGCCGCTGGCGCAGTTGCGCATCACCGTCCACCCTGGCACCTTCAGGCCGCAGCCCATGCGCAGGGCGACCATGCGACCGATGTTGGTCTCGTCCGGCGACGGCGCCGCGCAGCCGAGGATCACCTCGTCCAGGTCGGACGGCTGGAAGGGTTGCCGCGTCAGCAGCGAGCGCCCGGCTTGTACCGCCAGGTCGCTCGCCGCGAACGGCCCGGGCGCGCTCTTCGCCTTGAGGAAAGGCGTGCGCGCCCCATCCACCACATACACAGGTTGGAAACCCACTGTGCGTTCTCCTTTGGTCAATTCCGTCGTTTGTTTTAAACGCCCTGAGCGATGGCCGAGCGCGGCGGCCCGGTCATCGCTCAGGGGTTCGGCGCTGTCTTACGCAGCGGCCTTGTGTTGTTGCAGCGGCAGACGCTCCGACAGGCCGTAGTCCATCGGGAAGTCGTCGACGCGGATGACGATGTCGCGCAGTTCGTTGCGGCGCTTCAGCACTGCGTACTCGGCGGCGGTGACGACACCGGCGGCGAAGGCGGCATGCGCCAGATCGCGGACGTTGGCCTCCGGATTGTTGTCGAAGACGCCGTCCTTCTCGGCGGCGCGGATCTTCGCCTCGATCGGCTCGGCTTCCAGCGTCGCATTGAGCGCCAGTTCGACGGCGCCGACGGCTTCCTCCGCCGTCTTCGGCACATAGGTCTCGGCGGTCAGGCGCGCGCGCGTCGCCGACGGCTCGATGATCGCCTTCGCCACCTTATGGCCGACGTCGTCCGACGGCACGACATACGGGTGGCCGAACGGGAAGATGATGCGGTTGAGGAAGAAGGCGACGAACTTGCTCGGGTAGTTGGCGATGACGCCATCGAACGCCAGTTGGGCCTTGAACATCGAATCCCACACCGACCAGTGCAGCAGCGGCGCATCGGCCTGCTGGCGGCCTTCCGACTCGTAGCGTTTCAAGGTCGCCGACATCAGGTACATCTGCGCGAGGATGTCGCCGAGACGGGCCGACAGCTTCTCGCGGCGCTTCAGGCCGCCGCCGAGCACCAGCATCGAGACGTCAGAGAGGAAGGCGAAGGCGGCCGAGAAGCGGGTCAGCTGCTGGTAGTAGCGCTTTGCTTCCGGCGCCACATCGGCCGGCACCGAGACGAAGTGCGAGCCGGTCAGGCCGTACCACAGCGCGCGCACGCCATTGCCGATGGTGAAGCCGACGTGCGCCCACAGTGCGCGGTCGAACTGGTCGAGGCCCTGCGTCGCGTTCGGGTTCTGCGCCGCCTGCATTTCCTTCAGCACGTACGGATGGCAGCGGATGGCGCCCTGGCCGAAGAGGATCAGGCTGCGCGTCAGGATGTTGGCGCCTTCGACGGTGATGCCGATCGGCACCTGCTGATAGGCGCGGCCGAGGAAGTTCGACGGGCCAAGGCAGATGCCCTTGCCGCCGATGACGTCCATGCCGTCATTGACCACCTGGCGGGCGCGTTCGGTGACGTGGTACTTGGCGATCGCCGAGACGACCGAGGGTTTTTCGCCGAGATCGACGGCGCCGGCGGTCATCTTGCGCACCGCGTCCATCATGTAGGTGTAGGCGCCGATGCGCGTCAGCGCTTCCTCGACCCCCTCGAACTTGCCGATGGCCATCTTGAACTGGCTGCGCACGCGGGCATAGGCGCCACGGGTGCGCGCGGTCAGCTGTGCCTTGCCGGTATTCGACGACGGCAGCGATATCGAGCGGCCGGCGGCAAGGCACTCCATCAGCATCCGCCAGCCCTGGCCGGCCATCGCCGGACCGCCGATGATGTAATCGAGCGGCATGAAGACGTCCTTGCCGCGCGTCGGACCGTTCATGAACATCGCGTTGAGCGGGAACAGCCGGCGGCGCGTCTCGACGCCGGGGTGATCCCATGGCACCAGCGCACAGGTGATGCCGATATGTTTCTTGTCGCCGAGCAAGCCGTCCGGGTCGTACATGTGGAAGGCCAGGCCGAGGATCGTGCACACCGGGCCGAGCGTGATGTAGCGCTTGTCCCAGGTGACGCGCATGCCGATCACTTCCTTGCCCTGCCACATGCCCTTGCAGACGATGCCGACGTCGGGGATCGAGGCGGCATCGGAGCCAGCCCACGGGCTGGTCAGCGCGAAGGCCGGGATTTCCTGGCCCTTGGCCAGCCGCGGCAGGTAGTGGTTCTTCTGCGCATCGGTGCCGTAGTGCAGCAGCAGTTCGGCCGGGCCGAGCGAGTTCGGCACCATCACCGACACCGAGAGCGCGGACGAGCGGGTCGACAGCTTGGTCACCACCTGCGAGTGGGCGTAGGCCGAGAATTCCAGGCCGCCGAACTTCTTCGGAATGATCATGCCGAGGAAGCCCTTGTCCTTGATGTACTTCCAGGCTTCCGGCGAGAGGTCCTGGTCCTCGTGCGACACCTTCCAGTCGTCGACAAGGCGGCAGGCTTCCTCGACCTCGTTGTCCATGAACGATTGCTCTTCCGGCGTCAGCTTCGGCACCGGGTAGGCGAGCAGCTTGTTCCAGTCGGGCTTGCCGCGAAACAGGTCGCCATCCCACCAGACCGTGCCGGCTTCGAGCGCTTCGCGCTCGGTGTCGGACATCTGCGGCAGGATTTTCTTGTAGGTTGCAAAAACAGGCCGGCTGATCAGCGCCCGCCGGACGGGCCGGACGCCGATCAGCACGGCAACTGCCACCGCTACCACGGCGAGCAGAGGGATGATCGTTTCGATCATGGGTGTTCTCCTTTAATGGTCTTGTTAGGCCGCTTTGTCCGGCTCTGATTGGTGTTGCTGTTCTTGTTTGGTCACGAATTGCGGGAGCGGCGCGCGCAGGCCGCCGAGCAGGAAGGGCATGACGCGCGCCGAAAGTAGCTCGGCGGCCTGAGGCCCTTCATTCTTCAGGTCCAGCTCGCAACCGGTGACCACCTGCAGCGCATCGGTGCCGGCGATCGCATAGGACATCGCGCCGAGCATCAGATGGAAGCGCCAGATGATCTCCTCGTGCGGCACGTCCGGCAGCGCGCGGAAGAGCGCGCGCTTGTAGCGGTCGACGACCTCGGCATACTCGCCGGCGAAGAAGGTACGAATGAAGTCGGCCGGCTCGGTCAGGGTCCGTCCGAGCAGGCGGAGGAAGGTCATGCCGCCGAGCGATTCGTCGGTGCCCATGTGCAGCAGCGTGCCGAAGAAGGCTTCGAGGATCGCCGACGGTTTCAGCGGTTCGCCCTTGGCCTGCGCTTCCATGTCGTCGAGCAGGCGCAGGCGCTCCTTGTTCAGCCAGGCCAGGCGGCGCCGGAACACCTCGCGCAGCAACGCCTCCTTCGAGCCGAAGTGGTAATTGACCGCGGCCAGATTGACGCCGGCGGCACCGGTGATCATGCGCATCGACGTGCCTTCGTAGCCGCTCTCCATGAACAGGCGTTCGGCGGCATCAAGGATGCGTTCGCGGGTATCGGTCGTGGCTCGGGCTTCGCTCATCGGTTTCGTCGCTACGAAAAATGCAGACTTGGTTCAAACGTTCGTTTAAATCATATGTGTGAGCCGCGTCGAACGCAAGCGTTTTTTTCATCACCGGGAAAGAGGCAATCCGCCGCGCTCACTGGCAGACCGGAAGCCCCCTGCCGCGATATTTGCCGGGACCGCTTTTTCGGCCGGATGCGGCAAGGCATACTGGCAGACGCACGCCTCGCCATGACCATAAGACCAAGACAAACACTTCCGCCCCGACATGCGCCGCAACCTGCCGCCGAAGCCCCCCGCCGCCGATCGACCGCCCGCCGACACGCACGCCTGGCACACCGTCAGTCTTCTCTTCCCCTACCTCTGGCGCTATCGCTGGCGCGTCCTGTTCGCCCTCTCCTGCCTGGTCGGCGCCAAGCTCGCCAACGTCGGCGTGCCGCTCGTCTTCAAGGAAATGATCGACGGCATGACCCCGGAGCGGCAGCTGCTGGCGCTGCCGGTCGGCCTGCTGCTGCTCTACGGCGCGTTGCGCTTCTCGACCTCGCTGTTTACCGAGCTGCGCGAAATCCTCTTCGCCCGCGTCACGCAGCAGGCGGTGCGCCGCATCGCGCTCGAGGTCTTCCGCCACCTGCACGCGCTGTCGCTGCGCTTCCACCTCGACCGCCAGACCGGCGGCGTCTCGCGCGACATCGAGCGCGGCTCCCGCTCGATCTCGGCGCTGATCAGCTACACCCTCTATTCGATCCTGCCGACGCTGGTCGAGGTCGGACTGGTGCTGGCCGTGCTGCTGGTGAAGTACGACGCCGTCTTCGCGCTGATCACGCTCGCCTCGATTTCCGCCTACGTCGTGTTCACGGTCGTCGTCAGCAACTGGCGCATCGCCATCCGGCGGACGATGAACGAGACCGATTCGGCGGCGAACACGCGCGCCATCGACAGCCTGCTCAACTACGAGACGGTGAAGTATTTCAACAACGAGGACTACGAGGCGCGCCGCTACGACGAACAGTTGCAGAAGTGGGAGGACGCGGCGACGACCAGCCAGGTGTCGCTGTCCTGGCTCAACCTCGGCCAGCAGGCGATCATCGCCGCCGGTGTCACGGCAATGATGTGGCGCGCGGCGAGCGGCGTCGTCGACGGCTCGATGACCATCGGCGATCTGGTGCTGGTCAACGCCTTCCTGATCCAGCTCTATGCGCCGCTCAACTTCCTCGGCGTCGTCTATCGCGAGATCCGCCAGGCGCTCGCCGACATCGAGCGGATGTTCGATCTGCTCACGGTCAACCGCGAAGTCGCCGACGCGCCGGAGGCGCGGGAGTTGCCGGCCGGCCCGCTGGCGGTACGCTTCGACCGGGTCGGTTTCGCTTACGAGAAGGCGCGGCGCATTCTCGACGACGTCAGCTTCACCATCGCCCCCGGGCAGACCGTCGCCGTCGTCGGCCACTCCGGCGCCGGCAAGTCGACGCTGGCGCGCCTGCTCTACCGTTTCTACGACGTCAGCGAAGGCCGCATCCTGATCGGCGGCATGGACATCCGCCAGCTGCAGCAGTCCAGCCTGCGCGCAGCGATCGGCATCGTGCCGCAGGACACCGTGCTGTTCAACGACACGATCCGCTACAACATCCGCTACGGCCGCCCCGACGCGAGCGAGGCCGAGGTCGAGGCGGCGGCGCGCGCGGCGCAGCTGCACGGTTTCATCGCCAGCCTGCCCGATGGCTACGAATCCCGCGTCGGCGAGCGCGGCCTGAAGCTCTCCGGCGGCGAAAAGCAGCGTGTGGCCATCGCCCGCGCGCTGCTCAAGGATCCGCCCATCCTGATCTTCGACGAAGCCACCTCGGCGCTCGACTCGAAGACCGAGCAGGCCATCCAGTCCAGCATGGCGGCCGCGGCGCGCGGCCGGACGACGCTGATCATCGCCCACCGCCTGTCGACGGTGATGGATGCCGACGAAATCCTGGTCATGGACGGCGGTCGCATCATCGAGCGCGGGACGCACGCCGCGCTGCTGGCAACCGACGGCGCCTATGCCCGGATGTGGCTGCTGCAGCAACAGGAAGAAGCCGTCGGCGACGTCGCATGAGTTCCCCGGCCTGATCCCCGCCCATGCCGCGCACCGCACCGGAAGCCGCCACACATCGACCGGGCATCGCCGTCCGGATGTTCCCGCTGCTCGTTTTTCTGCTCAGCATGGGGATGACCCTCGCCGTCTTCCAGTACGAACGGCACCAGAACGACCTCGAACGGCAAGCCCTCGCCGCACGCGACGCCACGCTGATCACGGCCGAGCTGCGCGCGGCACTGAACCGGCCGGCGCTGCAGCTGCACGCGATCCAGGCCTTCCACGCAGCCAGCGATACGGTGAGCGCGGCTGAATGGCAGGGCTTCGTGCACCGCCTGCAGGCGGCCGGACCGGCGACGGCCGCCATCGCCTACGGCTTCGCCGCCCGCCGCCCCGCCCCGCAGGACGACGGCACGACGACCGCACTGCCGGTCGTACATGCACGGCCCGGCAACGCCTTGCCGGCAATCGATCTTTACGCCCTACCCGAAGTCGCCGAGGCGATCGACCGGGCACGCGACCACGGCAGCATCGCGCTCAGCCGGCGCCTGGCGCTCGGAAGCCTGCTCGACGGGAGCGAAGGCGACGGCCTGCTGATGGCCCTGCCGGTATACGACCGCCGCAGCCCTGCCGCGACGCTGGCCGAACGGCGCCGTGCACTGGCCGGCGTCGTCTTCGCCGTCCTCCGCGTCGATAGGCTGATGGACGGGCTGCAGCGTGCCAGCGGCAGCACGCTGGCGCTGCGCATCTTCGACGACGAATCGTTCAACTCCACCCGCGAGAACGGACCGCCGGCGCTGCTTTACGGTGCGGGGACGGCCGGCGAGCCCGTCGACCGCCGGGAGATGGAATTCGGCCTGCGCAACTGGTCGCTGGAATTCGTCGCAACCGACGTCGGCCCGCTGCGGCAGGAGACCATCGCCCTGCTGGTCGCCGGCCTGATCATCAGTCTCCTGCTCGGCCTGGCCAGCCGCACGCAGACCTCGCACCGCGAGCGCGCCGAGCGGCTGGCCCGCGACATGACGCGCGAACTCCGCCTCTCCGAGGAGCGTTTCCAGCTCGCCGCGGCCGGCACCAACGACGGACTCTGGGATTCCGATCTGATCGGCGGTACGTTCTGGCATTCGGACCGGCTGAAGGCGATGCTCGGCTACCCGCAAGACGTCGACACCAGCCGCCCCGACTTCCTGCTTGCCCACGTCCATCCGGACGACCGGCCAGCGCTCGACGCGGCGCTCGCCGCGCATTTCCGGGAAGGCCAGCCCTACCACGTCGAATTCCGTTTCCAGAAAGGCGACGGCGAGTGGGCCTGGTTCCGCGCCCGCGCCCAGGGCGTGCGCGACGGCAACGGCCGCGCCGCCCGACTGGTCGGCTCGGTCGCCGACATCACCGAACAGAAGCGGGCCGAACGCGAACGGGCGGCGGCCGACCGGCAGCGGAAGGCGATCCTCGATGCCGCCACCGAGGTTTCGATCATCCTGACGGATCGCGACGGAATCATCCGCCTGTTCAATCGCGGCGCCGAGAAGATGCTCGGCTACACGGCCGAAGAGCTGGTCGGCCAGTCGACGCCGGAACGCCTGCACCTCGGCGAAGAGGTCGCCGCACGCGGCCGCTTCCTAACCGCCGAACTCGGTCACCCGGTGTCCGGCTTCGAGGTTTTCGTCACGCTGGCGCGGACGCATGGCGCCGAGCGCCGGGAGTGGACCTACGTGCGCAAGGACGGCTCGTGCCTGACCGTCAGCCTCGTCGTCACCGCCGTCCGCGACGAGGACGGCAGCATCGCCGGCTACCTCGGCATTGCCACTGACGTCAGCGAGCGCAAGCAGGCGCTGGCGGCGCTCGAACAGCAGCGCGCGCGCATGGAAACGATCATCGAGCACATTCCGGGCGGCGTTTCGTTGATCGACGCCGGGCTGCATTTCATCGCCGCCAACCAGAAGCTGAAGGAGGTACTCGACCTTCCCGACGCCCTCTTCGCCGGCGGCCCGCCGTCGCTCTACGAAGTGGCGCTGTTCAACGCCCGGCGCGGCGAGTACGGCCCCGGCGACCCGGAAGGCCTGGCGTGCGCAATCGTCGAGCAGGCGCACCAAACGGTGCCGCACGAATTCGAGCGGACGCGGCCGGATGGTCGGACGATCGAAGTGCGCGGGACGCCGCTGCCGGATGGCGGCTTCGTCACGATTTACACCGACGTGACCGAGCGCAAGCAGGCCGAGGCCGAGCTTCTGCGCCATCGCGACCATCTGCGGGAAATGGTCGAGGAACGCACCGCCGACCTGATGCGCGCGAAGGAAGCGGCCGAGCGGGCAAACGAAGCGAAGTCGGACTTTCTCGCCAACATGTCGCACGAGCTGCGCACGCCGCTGCATTCCGTGCTCAGCTTCGCCTCGCGCGGCGGAGAGCGGGCGCGCGCCGCGCAGCAGGACAAGCTGTGCCACTACTTCGAGCGCATCCACCAGAGCGGCAGCCGGCTGCTTGCGCACGTCAACGACCTGCTTGATCTGGCCAAGCTGGAAGCGGGCAAGATGTCGATCGAGCCGAGCGTGCAGGACGTCCTGCCGATCATCCGCGAAGCCCTTGCCGAATTCGAGGCCGTCGCCGCCGAGCGGCAGGTCAGCCTGACGATCGCGCAGCCGGCGGCGGACACGCGCGCGGCGGTCGACGCCGACCGGCTGGTGCAGGTCGTCGGCAACCTGCTGTCGAACGCGATCAAGTTTTCGCCGGTCGGCGGCCGCGTCGTCGTCGAACTGGCTGACGCGCGGCTGGCGCGCGGCCGGCGAGCGACGGACGCGGGCGACATCGGGGCGCTGCAGATCACCGTCCGCGACGACGGCCCCGGCATTCCGGAGGGGGAGCTGGAGGCGGTCTTCGAGAAGTTCGTGCAGAGCAGCTGGACCAATACCGGCGCCGGCGGCACCGGGCTCGGCCTGTCGATCTGCCGCGAAATCGTGCACGCGCACCGGGGCAGCATCCGCGCATGCAATAATCCGCAAGGCGGCGCCGCGTTCAGTGTGACGCTGCCACGTGAGTTGCAGGCACCGCAGTGAGGATACCGGCCATGAGCCAAGCCCGCCTGCTCGTCGTGGACGACGAGCCCTTCAATCTGGAAATCATCGGAGAGTACTTCGACGGTCTCGGCTACGCGCTGGACAGCGCCGGCGACGGCGAGGCGGCCTGGCAGCTGATGACCGGCGGCGTCGCCTACGATGCGATCATCCTCGACCGCATGATGCCCGTTCTCGACGGTATGGCGCTGCTCCACCGGATCAAGGCGGACCCGCGTTTTTCCGGCATTCCGGTAATCATGCAGACGGCGGCGGGCGACCCGGAGCAGGTGCGCGAGGGGCTGGCGGCCGGCGCCCACTACTACCTGGTCAAGCCCTACGAGCGCGAGTCGCTGCTGACGATCGTCCGCGGCGCGCTGGGCGACGCCGACAGCCGGCGGCAGCTGCAAAACCGCCTCGCGCAGCATGGCGACGCGCTGAAGCTCCTCGTTTCCGCCGAGTTCCACCTGCGCACGCTGGAGGAAGCAAGCACGCTGGCGGCCTTCATCGCCCATGGCTGCCAGCGGCCGGATGCCGCCGTGCTCGGCATTTCGGAACTGCTGGTCAACGCCGTCGAGCACGGCAACCTCGGCATCAGCTACGGGGAAAAGGCCCGCCTGAAGCGCGAGGACCGCTGGCTGGAGGAAGTGCAGCGCCGGCTCGCCCTGGCGGCGTACCGGGACAAGCACGTCCACGTTGCCCTCGTTCGCGACGGCGAGATGCTGCGCCTGCGCGTCACCGACGAGGGCAACGGCTTCGACTGGCGGCGCTATCTCGACTTCGACCCGGCCCGGGCGTTCGACCCGAACGGCCGCGGCATCGCCCTTGCCCGCATGGCCAGCTTCGACTCCCTCACTTACGAAGGCTGCGGCAACAGCGTCGTCGCCACCCTGAAGAATGCCTAGGAACGCCATGGAAGATCTGCCGAAACTGAGAATCCTGACGGCCGACGACAGCCGGACGAACCTGCAACTGCTGCAGGTCTTCCTCGGCAAGCTCGGGCACGAGACGATCGCCGCGGAAAACGGCGAGGTGGCGGTGGCCCGCTACGCCGAGCATCAGCCCGACCTGGTGCTGATGGACATCATGATGCCGATCGTCGGCGGGCTGGAGGCGACCCGGCGCATCCGGGCACTGCCGAGCGAGCGCTGGGTTCCGATCGTCTACCTGTCGGCGCTGGACCGTGACGAGAACCTCGTCGGCGGGCTGGAGGCGGGCGGCGACGACTACCTGTCGAAGCCGATCAACTTCGTCGTTCTCGAAGCGAAGATTCGCTCGATGCAACGCATGCTGGCGCTGCAGCGGACGGCAGGCGATACGCTGCGCCGCCTGCAGACGGTGTCCGACAACGTGCTCGAAGCGATCGTCACGATCGATACCGGCGGCAGCATCACGTCCTGCAACCGGACGGTGGAGGATCTCTTCGGCTGGCCGGCAGACGAACTGATCGGCCGGAACGTCGCCACCCTCTGCCCGGAACCGTACCGCAGCGAGCACGACGGATACATCCGCAACTACGTCGGCGGCGGACCGCCGAAGATCATCGGCATCGCCCGGGAAGTTGCGGCGCAACGCCGGGACGGCTCGGTTTTCCCCGCGGAGATCCGCGTCAGCGAAGTGCGACTGGAGCAGCGCCGGATGTTCATCGGCGTCATCCGCGACATCAGCGAGCGGCACCGCGCGGAGTCGACCCTCCGCGAAAACGCCGAGCGCCTCCAGCGCTACTTCGACCGGACCGAGGCGGAAAACGCGCTGGCGATGTCGCTCATCGAGCGTCAGCTGATGCGCAAGGATCTCGAAGACGCCTCGCTTGCCTACTGGCTGTCGCCGGCGCAGGATTTCAGCGGCGACGTGCTGGCCGCCGCGCGCGCACCGGACGGTCGGCTCTACGCGCTGCTTGCCGACGCCACCGGGCATGGACTGGCGGCGGCGATCAGCACGCTGCCGCTGCTGACGCTGTTCTATCGCTTGGTGCCGGACGGCGTTCCGCTCCCCGAGATGATTGCCGACATCAACCAGCAACTGCGCGACGCCATGCCGGTCGGTCATTTCGTCGGCGCCACCCTGGTCTGCCTCGACCAGGCGCAGCGGCGAGGGGAGATCTGGATCGGCGGCATGCCAGACGCGTACCTCGTCAACGAAGCCGGCGTCGCACAGCAAGCGTTCGCGTCGCGCGAACTGCCGCTCGGCATCGTCGACAGCGGCCAGGTCGATTGCCGCCCGGAACCGTTCGCGTGGGAAAGCGCAGCGCAACTAGTCCTGTGCTCGGACGGCTTGCTTGAAGCGGAAGCGCCGGGCGGTGCGCACTTCGGCCGCGGACGGCTGCTGGCAGCGCTGGCCGGTGCGCCTCCGCAGGGGCGCCGTAACGCCGTTCAGGAAGCGCTGCTGGCGCATCTCGACACAGCCCCGGCCCAGGACGACATCTCGCTCCTGGTGCTCGACTGCCCGATCTGATTCGGCGTCGCCAAAAAGAAAAAGGCTCTGTTCGCATCGGCTGATGATGGCTCACGCCCTGAGCCTGCGGAAGCCGACACTGGACTCCTGTATGGACCGAACAGGAGACGGCGATGCGAACGCGAGAATTGCAGAAATGGGTACGGCTGGTCGGCTGCT
>JANJTW010000150.1 GCA_024710925.1 Rhodocyclaceae bacterium
GATGGCAGCAGCGCCCTGGCGGCTGCCGCGCGCTCGCTGGGCGTCGAGCACCACGCCATCAATGTCGCTGCGGGCTGTCGGGTGCGAGGTGCCTGGCACATCCAGAACGTCAATGCCTTCGATAGCCGACTCAAGCTTTGGGTGCATCGCTTCAAGGGCATCGCTACGCGCTACCTGGCTCACTATCTCGGCTGGTTCCGCGCCCTCGACCGGTCCCCCGACCCTGCCTCGAATCCCGCACTGTTTCTGACCTTGGCTATCCAACCTTGAGCAATCATCAGCCGATGCGAACAGAGCCAAACAAAAACGGCAAGGCGCAAGCCTTGCCGTTCGTCTGTCCGCCGCCGACGCTCAGAAATCGAAATTGACGTCGTAGGGGTACGACTTGTTCGGTTCCTTCGCCTGCTGGTAGCGCGTCTGTTGTTCCAGGTCCAGCTTCTTGTCCCACCAGATCGCGCGGCCCGTTTTCTGGTCCTCGGCCCACTCGGGGTTCTTCGCCATCATCTCGCGCATCCACTTGGTGTGATCGGATTCGTACAGCGTGCCAAACATTCCAGACTCTCCCGTCGTCCACTGATACCGAAAGGCGGGGATTATACCCGATCCGGCAAGCCCCTCGTCCCGCTCAGTGAAAACGGATCGGTCGGGCGAAGCCGTCGCAGTACTCTTCGATGAAACCGTCGATGGTTTCCTCGTCGCGCTCCTCCTCCGGAATCGCGTCGATCGCCTGGCGGAAGCGGAACGCCACCTCGCCCTGGATGAACAGGGTGCGGCTGGCTTCCTTGTCGACCAGTTCGAAGCCTTCCTGCGCAGGGTATGCGAGTATCGAGAAGTGCTCGCTGTTATAGACCACGTTCATGGCTCACTCCTTTCACCTTGCCGTGCTGCACTGCGAACATGGAGACGGACTCGAACCTTTCAAGCGATCAGACCACATCCGCCACGGGAGGTGCAATAAAAACGTGCCGCTCCGCCAAAGGTCGAACCGGCAGCTGCGCGCGCCGCCACCCGGCGATGGCGGCGCGAAGGCGATCAATGCCCGTCGGTCCAGCGCCGTTCGCCCGCCGCAACGGCGAACGGCAGCCGGTTCTCCGCCGGCGCCAGCGGGCAGGTGGCGAAAGGGGTGAAGGCGCAGGGCGGGTTGTAGGCGAAGTTGAAATCGAGCAGCAGACGCCCGCCGGCCGGGGCCGCCGCATCGAGAAAACGGCCGGCGCCGTATGTCTCGCGGCCGCTGCTGGCGTCGCGGAAGACGAAAAAGATGCCGTCCGCCGATACGCGCATCGGCAGCAGCGCGATCTCGGCGCCACCAACGCGGAAGACCGCCAGCCAGGCGACCGTCACCGGCTTCAGATCGCCGCCGACGTCGGGCACCTCCATCGTCCGCGGCGGATCGAGCGGACGCCACTCGGCCTCGAGGCGCCAGGCCGGGTCGTAGGCGAAGGCGTCGATGCCGGCGAAAGGCCGCCGCGCCATCCAGTCGCGGTCGCGCACGCGCGCCGCCAGCCGGCCGTCGCGCTCGATGACGAAGAAGGCCAGCGCACCGTGCTCGACCACCGTCGGCGCGCCGCCGGCATCGGTTCGCAGCGGCACGGGCGCCCCGTCCGCCGGCCGCCAGACCACCGTCCCGCCGGCGCAGTCGAGATTGCCGAGGCGGGCCGGGCCGGCGGGCAGAACGACGGCCGCCGCCGGGTCGCTGCCGACCGCGTTGGCGCCCGCCTCCAGCCAGAACAGCCCGACCACGCCGAGCCAGCTGTCGGGCGCCGACAGGCTGGCCGCCCGGGCGGCGCGCCAGCCCTGCCAGCGTGCGACGTCGGCCGCGTCAGCCACGGGCGAAGCGGATCGTGCCGTCGATGACGCCGACGCGTACCGTATCCTTCGGCCCGAACTTGCCTTCGAGGATGGCCTTGGCGAGCGGATTCTCGATCTGCTGCTGGATTGCCCGCTTCAGCGGCCGCGCACCGAAGGTCGGGTCGAAGCCGGCCTTGGCCAGTTCGAGCAGCGCCGGCTCGTCGACCGACAGCGCCATCTCCATCTGCGCCAGCCGCTTCTCGAGGTAGCCGAGCTGGATCCTGGCGATGGCAGCGATGTTTTTCTCGTCGAGCGCGTGAAAGACGACGACCTCGTCGATGCGGTTGATGAACTCCGGCCGAAAATAGGTCTTCACCTCGGCCATCACCGCCAGCTTGATGACGCCGTAGTCGTCGCCGGACATCGCCTGGATCATCTGGCTGCCGAGGTTCGAGGTCATCACGATGACCGTGTTCTTGAAGTCCACGGTGCGCCCCTGGCCGTCGGTCATGCGGCCGTCGTCGAGCACCTGCAGCAGCACGTTGAAGACGTCCGGGTGCGCCTTCTCGACCTCGTCGAGCAGGATCACGCTGTACGGCTTGCGGCGCACCGCCTCGGTCAGGTAGCCGCCCTCCTCGTAGCCGACGTAGCCCGGGGGCGCGCCGATCAGGCGGGCGACCGAGTGCTTCTCCATGAACTCGCTCATGTCGATGCGGATCAGGTGCTCCTCGGAGTCAAACATGAACTCGGCCAGCGCCTTGCACAGCTCGGTCTTGCCGACGCCGGTGGGCCCCAGGAAGAGGAAGGAACCGTAGGGCTTGTTCGGGTCGGAGAGGCCGGCACGCGAGCGACGGATGGCGTCCGCCACCAGGCGCACCGCCTCGTCCTGGCCGACCACGCGCTGGTGCAGCTTGTCCTCCATCTTCAAGAGCTTGTCGCGCTCGCCCTGCATCATCTTGGCGACCGGGATGCCGGTGGCGCGGCTGACCACCTCGGCGATTTCCTCGGCGCCGACCTGCGTGCGCAGGAGCTTGTTCTTCACCTCGCCGTCGCCGGCGCCTTTGCCAGCACTCTCGGCGGCCTTGAGCTGCGCTTCGAGCTGCGGCAGCTTGCCGTACTGCAGCTCGGCGAGCTTGTCGAAGGCCCCTTGGCGCTGCAGCTCGGCCATCTGCACGCGCAGTTTCTCGATCTCTTCCTTGATGTGCGCCGAGCCCTGCACGGCGGCCTTCTCGGCCTTCCAGATCTCTTCCAGATCGGAGTATTCCTTCTGCAGCCGGGCGATTTCGTCCTCGATCAGGCCGAGGCGCTTCTGCGACGCTTCGTCCTTCTCCTTCTTCACCGCCTCGCGCTCGATCTTCAACTGGATGATGCGGCGGTCGAGCTTGTCCATCGATTCCGGCTTCGAGTCGATCTCCATCTTGATCCGCGCCGCCGCCTCGTCGATCAGGTCGATCGCCTTGTCCGGCAGGAAACGGTCGGTGATGTAACGGTGCGAGAGTTCCGCCGCAGCGACGATGGCCGGGTCGGTGATGTCGACGCCGTGGTGCAGTTCGTAGCGCTCCTGCAGGCCGCGCAGGATGGCGATGGTCGACTCAACGCTCGGCTCGTCGACCAGCACCTTCTGGAAGCGGCGCTCGAGCGCGGCGTCCTTCTCGATGTACTTGCGGTATTCGTCGAGCGTCGTCGCGCCGATGCAGTGCAGCTCGCCGCGCGCCAGCGCGGGTTTGAGCATGTTGCCGGCGTCGATCGCGCCCTCGGCCTTGCCGGCGCCGACCATGGTATGGATCTCGTCGATGAACAGGATGATGCGGCCCTCGTCCTTGGCCACGTCCTTCAACACCGCCTTCAGCCGCTCCTCGAACTCGCCACGGTACTTGGCGCCGGCCAACAGGCCGGCCATGTCGAGCACCAGCACCTTCTTGCCCTTCAGCGTCTCCGGCACCTCTTCATTGACGATGCGCTGCGCCAGTCCCTCGACGATGGCCGTCTTGCCGACGCCCGGCTCGCCGATCAGCACCGGGTTGTTCTTGGTCCGCCGCTGCAGGATCTGAATGGCGCGCCGGATCTCGTCGTCGCGGCCGATCACCGGGTCGAGCTTGCCCTGGCGGGCGCGCTCGGTGAGGTCGATGCAGTATTTCTTCAGCGATTCGCGCTGGCCCTCGGCCTCCTGCGAATCGACGCCCTGGCCGCCGCGCACGGCGTCGATGGCGGCTTCCAGCGCCTTGCGCGCGAGGCCGTGCTGCTTGGCGATGCGCCCGCATTCACCCGCCTGGCCCTTGTCGTCGCACAGCGCGAGCAGGAACATTTCCGAGGCGATGAACTGGTCGCCGCGCTTCTGCGCTTCCTTGTCGGTAACGTTGAGCAGATTCGACAGGTCGCGGCCGACGCTGACCTCGCCGCCGTGGCCGGAGACCTGCGGCAGGCGGTCGATGGCCTTGTCGAGGTCGCTGCGCAATGCCGGCACGTTGACGCCGGCGCGCGCCAGCAGCGAGCCGGTGCCGCCGTCCTCCTGTTCGATCAACGCCAGCAGCAGGTGCTGCGGCTCGATCAGCTGGTTGTCGTGGCCGATGGCCAGGCTCTGGGCTTCGCCGAGCGCCTGCTGGAACTTGGTGGTGAATTTGTCGAGTCGCATGTCGTTTCCTCTCGGGAGCGGGTTAGCCGACAGATGGGGCGGATCGGATGGATTTCAACTGCCCCGGCGACCGTCACTGTCTCACAACAGAGACGACGCACTGTCTCCGCACATGGATTCGGCCGCCTACGACTCTCATTTTTTCCTTTCGGATCAACGACATCACCTGCTGGCACAAGCATTGCTGACAAACGCTGACAAGACAAAACCGGGGCCTTGCCCCAGGAGGAAGACATGTCCGCACAAAAAGTCGCTTTCGTTGCCGGTGCCATGGGCGGCATGGGCGCCGCCATCTGCCAGTCGCTCGCCCGCGACGGCCTGCGCGTGATCGCCGGCTGCCCGTCGCATTACCGCTTCAAGGACGAATGGCTGGCGATGCAGCGCGCGCTCGGCTTCGAGTTCCTCTCCGAGGAATACGGGAACGCCGACGGCAGCCGCCTTGACGCCCTGCTCGACCGCATCGAGCGCGACATCGGCCCGCTCGAGGTGCTGGTCAACAACGCCGAGATGACCCATTTCCGCAACCTCGCGACATTCGCCCGGCGCGCGCGCGTGGTCAGCATCGAGCCGGTCGAGGGCGCCTACCGCACGCGCGTCTGGTTGCCCGGCGAAGACCGCCGCCACTGATTTCCAACCACAGCAACAAAGGGAGCAGCAGCAAATGACGCAAAGAATCGCACTCGTCACCGGCGCCATGGGCGGCATCGGTACCGCCGTCTGTCAGGAACTGGCGAAGGCCGGTCACAAGGTGGTGGCGGCCTACCACCCGCAGTTCGACAACAAGGACGAATGGCTGAAGG
>JANJTW010000168.1 GCA_024710925.1 Rhodocyclaceae bacterium
CCAGCGTACGCGCATCGCCGAGCAGGCCGCGGGCGTTGTCCGCGGCCTCGTCGATCTTGGCGATGGCCGGCCCGAGCCGCTTGACGCGGGGATCGGCAAGCAGCGCGCGCGCCTCGGCCAGCGTTGCCGTCAGGCCGGCGCTGCCGCTTTCGAGGTTGGCCAGCGTCCGCCCGATGCGCGCCCGGTTCTCCGGATTGAGCAATTCGTTGACCGAGGTCAGCAGCGCCTGCGCCTGCCGCAACGTGGCCCCGCCCGACTCCGTCAGTTCCTGCATCAGCGAGGGCTGCATCGGAATCCGCGGCAGGCCGCCCTCCCGGGCAAGCGGCGCCGGATCGCTGCCGTTCTCCTCAAGCAGGACGTGGGCGATGCCGGTCAGCCCCTGATAGCCGAGACGGGCGGTGGTACCGCGCGTCACCGGCACATCCTTCGCGATGCTGATCCGAATGACGATGTCGCGCACGTTCTGCGGATCGAGGCGGATCGACTCGACGCGCCCGACGCGGATGCCGCGGTAGCGGACCTGCCCCTGCAGGTTGAGGCCGGAAACGTTCTGCTGCGTCACCACCAGATAATCGACGGTCGCCTCCCGCTTGCCGCCGAACCACCAGACGGCGGCAACCGCCGAGGCCAGCAGGAAGAGCGAGAACAGGCCGGCGGCCAGCGCGTGCGCGCGATTTTCCATGTTCAGCGCCGGCTGCCGCAGAGCGCCGGCTGGCGCAGACTGGCAAAGAAACTGCGGGTGAAGGGATGATCCACCGCCATGACCTCCTCAAGGGTTCCGTTCGCCACGACGCGCCCGTCCGACAATGCCGCCACGCGGCTGGCCAGACCGGCCAGCGTCGCCAGGTCGTGGGTGACCATGATGACGGTGAAATCGAGCTCGCGCTGCAGCGTGCGGATCAATTTTACGAAATTTTCGCTACGATCCGGATCGAGACCGGCCGTCGGCTCGTCGAGCACCAGCAGTTCGGGCTCCAGCGCCAGCGCCCGCGCCAGCGCGACGCGCTTGACCATGCCGCCGGAAAGCTCGGCCGGCATCAGCCCGGCCATCTCCGGCCCCAGTTCGACCATGGCCATTTTCATCAGCACAAGGTCGCGGATCATCGCCTCGTCCAGCCGCTTCAGTTCGCGCAGCGGAAAGGCGATGTTGTCGAACACCGGTAGAGCGGAAAACAGCGCGCCGTGCTGGAAGAGCACGCCGAAGCGCCGGCGCACCTCGCGCCGCGCATCCGGGTCCGCATCGAGGATCGGCAGGCCGAACAGCCGCACCTCGCCGCGACTCGGACGGAGCAGGCCGACCACCTCGCGCAGCAGCGTCGTCTTGCCGCTGCCGGAGCTGCCGACGAGGCCGAGCAACTCGCCGCGCCGGACGACGAGGTCGAGATCCTGATGCACGACCGTTCCACCGAAGCACGTCCACACGCCGCGGATATCGACGACCGGCGGCGCGGCCGCCGGTTGCCCGCCGGCCACCTCCGCGGGGGAAGGAAAACGCTCCGCTTCGGGCGGACGCGGAGCGGCGCTCACAGCGGCAACCCCACGTTGCGGGTGAGGATCGCGAAGACGGCGTCGGCGAGGATGACGATGGTGATCGAACTGACCACCGAACTCGTCGTCATCGTCGACAGGCTCTCCGTGTTTGGCTTCACGCGCAGGCCGAAATGGCAGGCGACGAGGCCGATCAGCAGGCCGAAGACGAGCCCCTTGGCCAGCCCGATCCAGAGGTTGGGCAAGGGCACGACGCGCGGCAGGGTTTCGATGAAGAAGCCCCACGACAGGTCGAGCTGCAGGTTGGCGGCGACCAGGCCGCCGACGATGCCGGCCGCCGAACACCAGACGACGAGCAGCGGCATCGCCAGCGCCAGCGCCGCCACCTTCGGCAGCACGAGGCGCAGCGAACGCGAGACGCCCATCGTCGCCAGCGCGTCGATTTCCTCGGTGACGCGCATGACGCCGATCTGCGCCGTCATCGCCGAGCCGGAGCGGCCGGCGACGAGCACCGCGACGAGCACCGGCCCGAGCTCGCGGATGATGCTCATGCCGAGGATGTTCACGATGAACACCTCGGCGCCGAAAAGCTTGAGTTGCAGCGAGGAAAGGTAGGAGACGACGACGCCGATGAGAAAGCCGACCAGCGCCGTCACCGGCAAGGCCCGGGCGCCGCTCTTGTAGAGCGTGGCCGAGAATTCGCGCAGCGGCAACTGCCGCGGGTTGGCGAACAGCCAGACGAGGTCGAGGAGAAGCTGCCCGGCGAGCGCGACAAGGTCGCGCAAGTGGCTGCCGACGATCAGGGCGGCACGTCCCGCCACGAGCAGCGGCGGCCGGCGGCCGGCGACCGGCGGCAGCGGCGGCGGCACGGATTCGGCACGCATCAGGACGAGGCAATGCGCCTCGGGCACCGCCACCACCTCCGGCCAGCGCCGCCCCCAGGCCCGCCACAGCAGCAATGCCCCGGCGCTGTCCAGCCGCGCCACCCCGGACAGGTCCCAGTCGACCGGCGTCGCGGCCAGTTCGCACAGGCGCGCTTCGAGCGCCGCCAGCGAAGGCGGCAGTGCGGCCAGGGTCCAGTGCCCGCTCAGACGGACGCATTGCCGCCCTTCGCGCACCTCGCAGGCAATGGCCGCCGGCGGCAGCATGTCAGCCGTCCGTCGCCAGGTTGCGCTGCTTGATGCGCAGCGGCTTGCCGATGCGCATCCAGGCAGCCGCCTCCTCCTCCAGCGCCACCGCCGTCAGCGGGTGCGCGCCGAGCCAGTCGCTCTGCAGTTCGAGGACGAAGCCGTCGCCCTGCATGCGCACGCGGTAAGCCGGTAGCGGCACGCCATCGCGCGGGCGATGCAGCAGCACGGCGAGGCGCAACGCAAGCAGGAGCCGCCAGTTGCTGTCGGCGGGCGGCAGGCCGGTGATCTTGTCGAGCTTGCCGCGGTGGCCGAAGACGAGCAGCGCCAGCCGCGCCTGATCCTTCTTCGAGAAACCGGGCATGTCGGCGAAGGTGAGGATGTAGGCGCCGTGCTTGTGGTAACTGCTGTGCGCCACCGAGATGCCAACCTCGTGCAGTTTCGCCGCCCAGGTAAGGAAATGCACGTCGGCTTCCTGTTCAAGCGTATCCGGCGGGCCGTCGATCTGCGCGAGCATGCGCAGCGCGGTGCGTTCGACGCGTTCCGCCTGCCGTGCATCGACCTGGTAGCGGCGCATGAACTGGGCGACGGTGACATCCCGCATGTCGTGGTGGTGGAAGCGGCCGAGCAGGTCGTAGAGCACGCCCAGACGCAAGGCGCCGTCGGAATAGGTCATGCGTTCGAGTTCGAGCTCGTCGAAAACCGCGCTCATGATGGCGATGCCGCCCGGCAGCACCGGAATGCGGTCGGCGCGCAGGCCGGCGAGATTCAGGTCGGGCACCGAACCGGCCTTGAGCAGCAGCGACTGCAGGTG
The DNA here is from genome assembly GCA_024710925.1 of Rhodocyclaceae bacterium. Classification (GTDB taxonomy): domain Bacteria; phylum Pseudomonadota; class Gammaproteobacteria; order Burkholderiales; family Rhodocyclaceae; genus Proximibacter. The sequence goes on from JANJTW010000168.1 coordinate 3,430, forward strand.
GTCGAGGCCCTCGCGCGTCAGGCCGGCGACATTGCCCGGATTCAGCTTGTTCAGTTCGAGCAGGTCGGCGATCGCCCGCGCCGTGCCGGACGAGCCGACCGCCTCCCGCCAGCCGTGTCGGCGGTATTCGTGGGCGATGTTCTGGATTTCGCTGGCGGCGGCCATCTGCGCTTCGCGCAGGCGCTTGCGGTCGACCCTGCCTTCGGGGAAGAAGCGCAGCGTGTAGCTGACGCAGCCCATGAACAGCGACTCCATCAGCTGCGGCTCGATGCGGCGGCCGATGATGAACTCGGTGGAGCCGCCGCCGATATCCACCACCAGCCGCTTGTGCTGCGCCGAGGGCAGCGAGTGGATGGCACCGAGATAGATCAGGCGGGCCTCCTCGCGGCCGGCGATGATCTCGATCGGAAAGCCGAGGGCCCGTTCGGCAAGCGGCAGGAAATCCATCGCGTTCTTCGCCACGCGCAGCGCGTTCGTCGCCACTGCGCGCACCGCTTCCGGAGCGAAGCCGCGCAGGCGCTCGCCGAAGCGCGAGAGCGCCTGCAGCGCGCGCTGCTGCGATGACTGGTCGAGGAATTTCTCGGCGGTCAGGCCGGAGGCGAGGCGCACCGGTTCCTTGATCGCATCGAGCGGGTAAATCTGGTCGTCGAGCACACGCCCGACCTGCAGCCGGAAACTGTTGGAACCGAGATCCACCGCCGCTATCAGTTCGTACCCCACCGGCTCGCCGCCCTCATCGTGATCGTCGTGACAATGCCGGGATTCTATCATCGGCACCGGCGCAGCCTTGCCGGCCGGTGCTGGCATCCGGCGTGAAATACTGGCGTAATATTCGTGCAACACGATAACGCCTCTCGAAATCGCTCCCGGACGCCACGCGACATGACTTCACGCCCGACCATGCTGCGCTCCCGCAAGCAGCGCTTCCCGCCGGAAAACTACCTGAACCGGGAACTCGGCCTGCTCGCCTTCAACCGCCGCGTACTGGCGCAGGCACAGAACGTCACGACGCCGCTGCTCGAACGCCTGCGCTTCCTCTGCATCGTCAGCAGCAACCTCGACGAATTCTTTGAAATCCGCGCCGCCGGCATCAAGGAGCAGATCAAGCTCGGGTCGAGCTTTCTCGGCACCGACGGGCGCCCGGCGGCTGACGTTTTCCGACTGCTCGCCGACGAGGCGCACGCCATCGTCGACGAGCAGTACGAACAGCTCAACCGGGAGATCCTGCCCCGCCTTTCCGAGGAAGGCATCCGCTTCCTGCGCCGCAACAGCTGGACGGAGGCGCAGCGCGAATGGATCCACGACTATTTCGTGCGCGAGGTCATGCCGCTCCTGACGCCGATCGGACTCGATCCGTCGCACCCCTTCCCGCGCGTGCTCAACAAGAGCCTCAACTTCGCCGTCGAACTGGAAGGCAAGGACGCCTTCGGGCGCAGTTCGAACGCCGCCATCGTGCAGGCGCCGCGCCTGCTGCCGCGCGTCATCCGCCTGCCCGAGGGACTGGCCGGCTGCCCGCACGGCTTCGTTTTCCTCTCCTCGATCCTGCACGGCTTCGTCGGCCACCTGTTTGCCGGCATGGAGGTGCGCGGCTGCTACCAGTTCCGCGTCACGCGCAACTCCGACCTCTTCGTCGACGAGGAGGAGGTGAAGAACCTGCGCGCCAAGATCCAGGGCGAATTGCCGCAGCGCCATTTCGGCGACGCGGTGCGCCTGGAGGTCGCCGACGACTGCTCGCCGCAGATGACGCGCTTCCTGCTCGAACAGTTCGGCCTCGGCGAACGCGACCTCTATCGCGTCTCCGGACCGGTCAACCTCGTCCGCCTGATGCAGGTGCCGGACAGCGTCGACCGGCCGGACCTCAAGTTTCCCGGTTTCACCCCGGGCATGCCGGCGGCGCTGGCGAAGAAGCCGACGATCTTCTCGACGATCCGTGCCGGCGACGTACTGCTGCACCACCCTTACCAGAGCTTCACGCCGGTGATCGAGATGCTCGAAGCGGCGGCCACCGACCCGAAAGTGGTGGCGATCAAGATGACGGTCTACCGCACCGGCACCGACTCGGTGCTGATGCGCTCGCTGATCCGCGCGGCGCAGAACGGCAAGGAAGTGACCGTCGTCGTCGAACTGATGGCGCGCTTCGACGAGGAAGCGAACATCGGCTGGGCGACGAAGCTGGAAGAAGTCGGCGCGCACGTGGTTTACGGCGTCGTCGGCTACAAGACGCACGCCAAGATGCTGATGATCGTCCGCCGCGAGGAAGGCAAGCACGGCAGCGCGTTGCGCCGCTATGTGCACCTCGGCACCGGCAACTACCATCCGCGCACGGCCCGGCTCTACACCGACTTCGGCCTGCTCACCTGCAACGAGGACATCGGCGCCGACGTGAACGAAGTTTTCAAGCAGCTGACCGGACTCGGCCGCGCGCAGACGCTCAAGCACCTGTGGCAGGCCCCGTTCTCGCTGCACGCGAACATCATCGCGGCGATCGAGGAAGAAACGAAGGCGGCGCGCGCCGGCAAGCGTGCGCGCATCATCGCCAAGATGAACTCATTGCTCGAACCGGAAACCATCGCCCAGCTCTACGAGGCCTCGCAGGCCGGCGTGAAGGTCGATCTGATCGTGCGCGGGGTGTGCACGCTGCGCCCCGGAATCAAGGGACTCTCGGAAAACATCCGCGTGCGCTCGATCGTCGGCCGCTTCCTCGAACACCACCGTATCTTCTACTTCCACGCCGGCGGCCGGGAGAACGTGATCCTCTCCAGCGCCGACTGGATGGACCGCAATTTCTTCCGCCGCATCGAGCTCGGCTTCCCGATTCTCGACAGGAAGCTGAAGCAGCGCGTCATCGACGAAGGGCTGCGGATCTATCTGGCCGACAACGTGCAGGCATGGGAAATGAAGGCGGACGGCAGCTACCACAGGAAGCGCCGGTCGGCGCGCAGCAAGACGCGCTGCGCGCAATGCGAACTGATCGAGGCGCTGAAGCCGGGCGCGCCGGCCTGAAGAATTGCCGGGCGCAACGAACCTGTGCCCGGCAAAGAGACTTCCTCGCGAAGCGCTGCACGACTACCCAGGCGCACCCCGGGAGTAGCTCCGCTCAGACCCACCCCGAGAGTACTTCTTCGCGGAGCTTCCGCTCCGCTCAGGCGCACCCCGGGAGTACTTCTTCGCGGAGCTTCCGCTCCGCTCAGGCGCGCCGGACGCCGACGACGCCCGGCACCTCGTGCACCTGGCCGAGGGTCCGGTTGAGCTGCTGCAGGTTGTGCACCTCGACGGTGAAACTCATGTGCGCCTTGCCCTGTTTCGATTGCGTATTGACGGCGATGACGTTGAGTTTCTCGCGGGCGAAGACGTCGGAAACGTCGCGCAGCAATCCCTGGCGGTCGTGCGCATCGACGACGACGTCGACCGGGAAGCTGCCTTCCTGCTGCGCCCCCCAGTCGGTCTCGATCACCCGCTCCGGGTGCAGCGCGGCGAGGTTGGCAAAGTTCGGGCAATCGGCGCGGTGGATCGAGACGCCCTTGCCGCGCGTGACGAAGCCGTGGATCTCGTCCGGCGGCGCCGGCTTGCAGCAGCGCGCGAGTTGCGTCAGCAGCTTGTCGACGCCGACGATGAGGATGCCGCGATCGACTTCCGGCGCCTTCCGCCGGCGCGGCTCCGGCGGCGACCGCTCTTCGACCGGCATCTCGCTGCCGCGCACGGCGACCTGGAACTGGCGCATGCCGAGTTCGTTACGGCCGGCGGCGATGTAGAGGTCGTCGGCCTTGGCGAAGCCGAGCTTCTCGGCCAGTTCGTCGATGTTCACGCCGCCCTGGCCGAGGCGCTGCAATTCCTTGGTGACGATCGCCCGCCCTTCGGCCAGCGTCTCCTCCAGCGCCAGGTTCGAGAACCAGGCGCGCACCTTGGAGCGGGCGCGGTGCGTGATCAGGTAGCCGAGCGCCGGGTTCAGCCAGTCGCGCGACGGACCGCCCTCCTTGGCCGAGACGATCTCGACGCGCTGCCCGGTCTCCAGCGCGGTATTGAGCGGCACCAGCGCGCCATCGACCTTGGCGCCGCGACAGCGGTGGCCGAGATCGGTATGCACGCGATAGGCGAAATCGATCGGCGTCGCCCCGCGCGGCAGATCGACGACGCGGCCCTGCGGCGTCATCACGTAGATCGTCTCGTCGAGCGCCGCCTGCTTGTAGTGGCTGACCCAATCCGAAGAATCGGCAACCTCGTCCTTCCAGGTCAGCAGCTGCCGCAGCCAGGCAATCTTCTCGTCGTAATTGTCCTCGCTCTTCTTGGCGCCTTCCTTGTAGCGCCAGTGCGCGGCAATGCCCAACTCGGCATGCTTGTGCATCTCCCAGGTGCGGATCTGCACTTCCAGGCTGCGCCCGTCGGGACAGCGCACGGCGGTATGCAGCGAGCGGTAGTTGTTCCCCTTCGGGTTGGAGATGTAGTCGTCGAATTCCTTCGGGATCGGCGTCCAGATGTTGTGCACGATGCCGAGCGCGGTATAGCAGTCCTTGACATCGTCGACGATGACGCGCAGCGCGCGCACGTCGTACACCTCGGAGAAGTCGACGCCTTTCTTGCGCATCTTGTTCCAGATGCTGTAGATGTGCTTCGGCCGGCCATAGACCTCGGCCTTCCTGACGCCGACGGCGGCCAGTTCGGCACGCAGGCGCTCGATCGCGTCGGCGATGAACTGCTCGCGCTCCAGCCGCTTCTCGTCGAGCTGTTTGGCGATCTTCTTGTAAAGGTCGGGATGCATGAAGCGGAAGGAAAGATCCTCCAGCTCCCACTTCAGCTCCCAGACGCCGAGCCGGTTGGCCAGCGGCGAATAGAGTTCGAGCGTCTCGCGCGCCACGTCGACGCGCAGGTCGTCCGGAGTCGCCGCGTAGTAGCGCAGCGTCTGCGTGCGCGAGGCGAGCCTGAGCAGCACGACACGGATGTCCTCGACCATCGCCAGCAGCATCTTGCGCAGCACCTCGACCTGCGCCTTCATCTCCTGCGGGCTCTCCGCCGCATCGGCAACGAAGTCGCGGGTGATCGGGCGCAGCCGGTTCAGGCGTGAGATGCCACCGACCAGGTGTGCGGCGGCGGCGCCGAAGCGCGCCTCGATCCTGGCGAGGCCGTGCTCGTCGTAGGTAGGCACGGCGAAGAGCAGCGCCGCCAGCCGCGAAGCGGCGTCGAGCTTCAGCCCGACCAGGATCAGTGCCATGCCGAGCGCATGCGACCAGACGCCCTCGCCGCTGCCGAGGGTATGCTCGCCGTAGCTTTCGCGGGCGAAATCGGCGGCCGCACGGATGAGCGCGGACTCTTCGCCGGACAGGCCTTCGCAGAGGGTGACGAGGGAATGTTCGAGGTCGCTCTGGGCGGCGACCGAATGGACGACGGAAACCATGCGGCGATTATACAATGCCCCCTCCGCCAACGATCCGACCCCCATGTCCCCGCGCTTCACCCATCCCTATCTGCTGCTAACGCTGACGACGCTGTTCTGGTCAGGCAACATGGTCATCGGCCGCGCCATCCGCGGCGACGTGCCGCCGATGACCCTGGCCTTCTGGCGCTGGGCGATCGCCCTCCTGCTCGTACTGCCGCTGGCGCTGCCGCATCTGCGCGCGCAATGGCCGCTGCTGAAGAAGGGCTGGAAGCCGGTGCTGGTCCTCGGCGTACTCGGCGTCGGCGGCTACAACACGCTCGCCTACGTCGCACTGCAATACACCGCGGCGACCAATGCCGTGCTGCTCAATTCCTTCATCCCGATCGCCACCATCGCCCTCTCCTGGCTGTTCCTGAAGAAGCGACTGCAGCGCGTCGAGGGCCTCGGCGTCGCCCTCTCCTTCGTCGGCGTCGCCACCATCGTGCTGCGCGGCGACCCGGCGACGCTCGGCTCGCTCGCCCTCAACGTCGGCGACCTGTGGATGCTCGGCGCGGTGCTGGTCTGGGCGATCTACACCATCGGCCTGCAGTGGCGCCCGGCCGGCGTGCACCCGATGCTCCTGCTGGCCGCCTTCACCACCGTCGGCGTCGCCGTGCTGGCCCCGGCCTACGCCTGGGAACTGGCGCACGACCGGCAGATCAACCTGCACTGGGGATCGTTCGCCGCACTGCTCTACGTCGGCATTTTCCCCAGCTTCCTCGGCTACATCTTCTATAACCGCGCCGTCGGCGAGGTCGGTGCCAGCAAGGCCAGCCTGTTCATCCACCTGATGCCGGTGTTCGGCACCATCCTCTCGGCGATCTTCCTCGCCGAAGTGCCGCTCTGGTACCACTATGCCGGCATCGCGATGATCTTCGCCGGCATCTGGCTGACCACGGCGTTGCCGGCAAAAGCAGGGCGCCGATGATCGGGCGACTCGTCTCGCGCCTCTTCGGCAAGCACGCGCCGGCCGAAATCCCCGATGCGCTGTGGCAGGAAACCCTGGCCCGCCTGCCCTTCCTCGGCTGGCTGAGTGCGGACGGACGTCAGCGCCTGCGCGCCCTGACCACCCGTTTCCTCGATGAAAAGGAGTTCACCGCCACCGGCGGCCTCGAACTCGACGACCGCATGCGCCTGTCGATCGCCGTCCAGGGCTGCCTGCCGATCCTCAATCTCGGCCTCGACTGGTACGCCGGTTGGGTCGGCATCGTCGTCTATCCGGCGGAATTCGTCATCCCGCGCAGCATCATCGACGAGGACGGCGTCGTGCACGAATACGACGAGGTCGCCTCGGGCGAGGCCTGGGGCGGCGGACCGCTGCTCGTATCCTGGCAGGATGTCGAGATGGCCGGCGCAGGCTACAACGTCGTCATCCACGAGTTCGTGCACAAGCTCGACATGCTCAACGGCGAGGCCGACGGTCTGCCGCCGCTGCACCCGGGCATGCTGCCGGCGGACTGGGAAGCGGCGCTATCGGCAGCCTACGACGATTTCTGCGAGCGCGTCGACGCGGGCGAAGACACCACCCTCGACCCCTACGCCGCCGAAAGCCCGGGCGAATTCTTCGCCGTACTCGCCGAGGCCTTCTTCGAAACACCGCAGATGCTGCATGACGAGTACCCGGCGGTCTACGCGCAACTGGCGGCCTTCTTCCGCCTCGACCCGCTGGCCGGACGCGAATGAATCCGGCAGCGCGGAGGACTGGAACAGCCCGCCCGAGTTCATGCATAATGAATTGTCGGCAGACAGGAGCACAGGATGGCGGACGGACAGAAAATCCTCGTCGTTGATGACGACGAACTGATGCGCACGATGATCGGCGAGGCGATCGGCGACAGCTACCACGTCACCGGCGTCGGCAACGGTGAAGCCTGCCTCGATGCGGCCGGCAGCGAACAACCGGACCTCGTCCTGCTCGACGTCGAAATGCCGGGCATGGACGGCTACGAAACCTGTCGCCGACTGAAGGGTGATTTCGATCTCGCCGCGATTCCCGTCATCTTCATTTCGGCGCACGACCAGATCGAAGCCCGCCTGCGCGGCTACGAAGCCGGCGCCGACGACTACATCGTCAAGCCGATCGACCTGCGCGAACTGCAGGCGAAGGTCGCCGGCCTGCTCGGGCGGATCAGCGAGAAGGCCCAGCTCAAGGAGATGGCCAGCTACGCCAGCCGGACGGCAATGACCGCAATGAGCAGCATGAGCGAAGTCGGCGCGCTGCTGCAGGTGCTGCAGTCATTCAACTCGTGCATCGACTACCAGGCCCTGGCACAAACGATCCTCCGCGGTCTCGCCGACTACGGCCTCGAAGGCGCGGTCCAGGTACGCACGCCGGACGGCCCGCTGACGCTGGCCTCGCGCGGCGAGGCCAGCCCGCTCGAAGCCTCGGTGATCGGGCACATGGCCGGCATGGACCGCATCGTGCAGTACCGCAATCGCCTGTCGATCACCTATCCGCACGTCTCCATGCTGGTCAGCAACATGCCGACCGAGGATGTCGAGCGTTGCGGCCGCTTGCGCGACCACCTGGCGGTACTGATCGAGAGCGCCGAGGTGCGCGCCAATACGCTGATCGCCGAGGCGCGGACACACCAGCGCGGCGAGCGCATCGCCGCTTCCGTGCAGCGGATCACGGCCGCGCTCGCCGAGATCGACCAGGACCAGCGGCACACCCGGGTCGCCACCGCCATGGCCATCCAGGACCTGACGACGAAGCTCGAACGCGCCTACGTCAGCCTGTCGCTGACCGAAACGCAGGAGGAATACATCGCCGCCATCTGCAGCGAAGGCGTCGCCAAGGTCCTCGAAGCCCAGATGGCGGAAAGCAGCCAGCAGGACAAGATGACCGCCGTCGTCCACGAACTGGAGAGCATGCTTACGCTCTAGGCCCGCCGCCCGGCACCTGGCTACGGACGATCGGCGGCAAGACGCCGCACGCTTTACAAGCCGCCAACTACTCCCTATAATGCGCGCTTCTTTCGGGCCGGGGGTATAGCTCAGCTGGGAGAGCGCTTGCATGGCATGCAAGAGGTCAGCGGTTCGATCCCGCTTACCTCCACCA
>JANJTW010000182.1 GCA_024710925.1 Rhodocyclaceae bacterium
CGATGTGGGCGACGGTGCCCTGCATGCGGATCATCGCGTCGAGTTCGCCGAGGCGGACGCGCAGCGTGCAGTTGCCGCCGACGCCGATTTGCGGCGTCGCCTGCTTGCGGCGCAGCAGCGCGCCTTTCAGCGAGAGGTCGATGACGACGACGTCGTCGGTGCCGCCGGCGCTGACGAGCTGCCCCGGGGCGTGGAAGGCGATGCGCGAGAACTGGCGGCGGTTGGTGGGCATGGCGGCGCTCCTGCGACGGACTACTTGCCCCGCATGTTACCCCAAAGCACCTTGTGCAGTTGCAGCTGGAAGCGCACCGGCAGCCGGTCGGCGAGGATCCAGTCAGCCAGGTCGGCCGGCGCCAGCCGGCCCTGCACCGGCGACAGCAGCAGCGGGCAGCGCTCGGCGAGACGGTGTTCGGCGATGGCGGCGCGCGCCCAGTCGTAGTCGGCGCGATCGGCGACGACGATCTTCAGTTCGTCGCGCGCGGTCAAGAGCGGCAGGTTGCTCCAGAGATTCTTGTCGGCCTCGCCCGAGCCCGGCGCCTTCAGGTCCATGATGCGGGCGACGCGCGCATCGACGCCGCCGATGTCGAGGGCGCCGGAGGTCTCCAGCGAGACGTCGAAGCCGGCGTCGCACAGCGCGGCGAGCAGCGGCAGGCAGTTCTTCTGCGCCAGCGGCTCGCCGCCGGTGACGCAGACGGTGCGCGTGCCGAAGCGGCCGGCCTCGGCGACGACCTCGGCAAGCGGCCGCGTTTCGCCGCCGGTGAAGGCGTATTCGGTGTCGCACCAGGCGCAGCGCAGCGGACAGCCGGTGAGGCGGATGAAAACGGTGGGCAGCCCGACGCGCGAGCTTTCTCCCTGCAGCGAAAAGAAGATTTCGCTGACGCGCACCGCGGGTGGCGTCGGCGGAACGTCGGCCGGACGGCTCACTTTTTCTTCAGGCGTTTGCCGGCGGTGTCGGCGGCCGGCGTGCCGGGATACTTGGCGATCAGTTGCTCAAGCGTCTGCTTCGCCGTCTTCGCGTCGCCCAGTTCCTGCTGGCACGAGGCGATGTTGAGCAGCGCATCGGCCGCTTTCGGATGGCTGCCCCAGCGGGCGACGACGACTTTCTGCGCCTCGATCGCCTTCCTGCACTCGCGCTGGCCGTAGTACGAATTGCCGAGCCAGTATTGCGCCGACGGCGCCAGGTCGCTGTCCGCATGCTCGCGGACGAAAGTTTCGAAGGCGGCGGCCGATTCCTTGTACTTGCCGGCCTTGAACTGGTTCAGCGCCGCCTCGTAGGCGCGCCCTTCCTCGGCCGGGTCGCCGGCCTTCCGCGGCGCGGCGGCGGCCGGTGCGGCCGGGTCCGCGGCCGGTGCGGCCTGCACGGGCGGCGCCGTCTCGATCTTGCGCAGGCGGCCGTCGAGGTCGATGTAGAAATCCTGCTGGCGCTTCTTCGCCGTTTCCAGTTCGTAGGTCAGCGTCTCGACCTGGCCGCGCAGGCGCGCGACCTCGCCCTTCAGCTGTTCGATCTGGTTGGCGAGGTCGATCTGGGCCTTGCTCTGCGTGTCGAAGCGCTCGTTGTTGCGCGCGCGCATCTCGGCGATCTGCCGCCGCGCCTCGTCGTCGTCGAACAGCGCCCAGGCCGGCGCCGCGCCGGCAAGGGCGCCGGCGGCGGCGAGGGCGAAAGCGAGGCGACGCATTCCGGCCCGGTTCACGATCAGAACTCGCCGGCGTAGAGGATGTCGCCGCGACGGTTCTTCGACCAGCAGGTTTCGCTCTGGTCGACGCAGGACGGCTTCTCTTCGCCGAGGCTGACCGACTCGACCTGGTCTTCGCGGACGCCGAGCAGGACCATCGACTTCTTCACCGCGTCGGCACGCTTCTGGCCGAGGGCGAGGTTGTACTCGCGGCTGCCGCGCTCGTCGGTGTGGCCCTGGATCAGGATCTTGAACTGGCGGTTGTCGACGAGGAACTTGGCGTGCGCGGCGACGAGGTCCTTGTACTCCGGCTTGATGTCGAAGCGGTCGTAGTCGAAGTAGACGCTGCGCTTGGACAGAATGCTCTTCGGATCGGTGAGGATCGCCGGCAGCTGCGAGCCGCCGACGCCGCCGGCGGTGACGGTCTTGACGCCGTCGCGGCCTTCGACCGGCGCGCCGGTCTGTTCGGCGCCGGTGTCCGGCGTGGAGCTGCAGGCGCCGAGCAGGAGGGCGAGCAGTGCGGGAACGATCAGTTTTTTCATGAGTGCGATCTCCAGGAGAGAAGGGAGTGGATTATGCGGGGGTTGAAACGGGTTATTTCTGGTACGGGCCCCAGGCCGGCTCGCGCACGTCGCCGGCGGCGACCGACAGGCGCTGCTTGATGCGGCCGTCGACGGAGATCGCCGAGAGCACGCCGCGACCGCCGGTTTCGGTGGCGATCAGGATCATCCGGCCGTTCGGTGCGAAACTGGGCGACTCGTCCTTGAACGAGTTGGTCAGCACCTGCACCTGGCGGCTGGCGAGGTCCATCACGGCCAGCCGGAAACCGCCGTCGCGCCGGCTGATGAAGGCCATCGTCTTGCCGTCCGGGGCGAGGCGCGGGGTGACGTTGTAGCTGCCCTCGAAGGTGACGCGCTGGACTTCGCCGCCGGTGGCGCCGACGCGGTAGATCTGCGGACTGCCGCCGCGGTCGGAGGTGAAGTAGATGTGCTGTCCGTCGTGCGCGAACTGCGGCTCGGTGTCGATGGCGCCGGACGAGGTCAGGCGCTGCACGCCGGAGCCGTCGGCATTGATCGTGAAGATTTGCGAACCGCCGTCCTTGGTCAGCACCACGGCCAGCTTGCGGCCGTCCGGCGACCACGCCGGCGCCGAGTTCGAGCCCTTGAAATTGGCGACGACGACGCGCTTGCCGGAGGCCAGCGAATGCACGTAGATCACCGGCTTCTTGTTCTCGAACGAGACGTAGGCCAGCCGTCCGCCGTCCGGCGACCAGGCCGGCGAGATGATCGGTTCCTTCGAGATCAGCGCCGCCTGCGCGTTCTGGCCGTCGGCATCGGCGATCTGCAGTTCGTAGCGGGCGGGGCCGGCCTTGACGACGTAGGCGATGCGCGTCGAGAAGACGCCGGGTTCGCCGGTCAGCTTCTCGTAGATGACGTCGGCGATGCGGTGGCCGGCGGCGCGGATCTGCGGGGCGCCGGTGACGAAGGCGGCGCCGGCGAGTTGTGCCTGCTTGTTGACGTCGAACAGGCGGAAGCGCGATTCGTAGCGGCCGTCGGCGCTGCCGCCGATGCTGCCGGCGGCGAGCGCGTCGGCGCCGCGGCCGCGGGCGGCGGCGAAGTCGACGGTGCTCGCCTCGGTCAGCGGCGATTGTGCCTGCTCGACCAGCTTGAACATGCCGGAGCGTTCCAGGTCGCCGCGCACGACCGAGGTCAGCGCGCGCGCGACGACCGGCTCGCCGCCGAAGTCGGCGATGGTCACCGGGATGCGGTTGGCGCCGGCGCCGGTCACTTCGATCGAGAGCTGGGCGTGCGCCGCGAGGCTGAAGGCCGCCGCGCAAGCGACGGCCAGCTGGCGGAAATGGCGGGTCATCGGGGGGTGTTCTCCGGGAAAGGCGTGATTATACCGGTACTTATTCGTCGAACGGCCGGTACTTGATCTCCAGCTCGCGCTCGAACAGTTCGGGGCGATCAGGTTTCGGCAGCGGCGACGATTTCAGGATCGCGCGCTCGATCGCCGCGTCGAGATTCGCGTTGCCGCTCGAACGTTTCATGCGTACGGCGATGACTTCGCCCGACGGCAGTTGCGTGACCATGAAAAGGGCTTCCGGGTTACCCTGGATCGCCGGCGGCAGCACGATGTTGCCGCGGATCTTGCCGCGGATCTTGCTCGCGTAATCGGCCAGCCCGCGATTGCGTGCGGCGGCGGCCTGCTCGGCGCGCGCCTCGTTCATCGCCCGTGCTTCGGCTTCGGCACGGGCAGCCTGCTGCTGCATGCGCTTCTGCTGGTCGAGCTGCTGCTGCTCGCGCTTCAGCTCCTCGTCGAAGGACGGGCGCGGCGGCTCCGGTTTCTTCGGCTCGGGCTTCTTCGTTTCTTCCTTCTTTGGCGGTTCCGGCTTCTTCGGCGGCTCGGGCTTTTTCTTCTTTTCCTCCTTGACCGCGATATCGGGCTTCGGCTCCGGCTTCGGTTCGACCTTTGGCGGCGGTTCCGGCTTCGGCTCCGGTTTCGGTTCCGGCTTCACCTCGGGCGGCGGCGGTGGCGGCGCCGCCCGTTCCGCCGGCACGCGGTCCCACAGTTCGACCTCGACGGCGGCCGGCGTGCGGCTTTTCCACTGCACGCCGAAGAAAAGGGCGGCGACGAGGGCGAGGTGGACGCCGGCGGCCAGCAGCAGCGACTGCCACTTCTCGCGATCGTTCTCGGGGCGCGGCAGGATCATTGCTTGCGGACGGTTTCCAGGCCGACGCGCTTGATGTCGAGCGCCTTGATGCCGTCGAGCACGTCGAGCACGGCCTCGTACTTCGCGTTGCGGTCGCCGGCGACGAGCACCGCCAGCTCCGGGTTCTTCGCCTGCTCGGCGCGCAGGTAGTCGGCCAGTCCGGCGCGGTCGACGCCATGGTCGTTGCCCTTCGCGTCCTTGACGGCGATGCCGCCGTCGGCCTTGACCAGCACGCGCGTCGGGTTGGCCGGCACTTGCGAGCTTTTGCCCGTGGACGGCAGGTCCACCGAGCCGGTCGTCATCATCGGTGCCGCCACCATGAAGATGACCAGCAGCACCAGCATGACGTCGATGTAGGGAACGACGTTGATCTCGTTCTTCAGTCGGCGCGGGCGCATCGCTTATCTCATCTGTCGCTGCAGGATGTTCGAGAACTCTTCCTGGAAGGACTCGAAGCGCGTGGCGAGGCGGTCGATGTCGTGCGAGAAACGGTTGTAGGCGAGCACCGCCGGGATCGCCGCGAACAGGCCGATGGCGGTGGCGACCAGCGCCTCGGCGATGCCCGGGGCGACCGAGGCGAGCGTCGCCTGGCCGACGTTGGCGAGCGCGCGGAAGGCGTGCATGATCCCCCACACCGTGCCGAAGAGGCCGATGTAAGGGGAGACCGAACCGACCGAGGCGAGGAAGGCGAGGTGCGCCTCCAGCTCGTCGAGCTCGCGCTGGTAGGTGGCGCGCATCGCGCGGCGCGAGCCGTCGACGATGTCCTTCGCCTCCAGGTTCTTCTGCCCGCGCAGCTTGGTGAATTCGCGGAAGCCGGCCTCGAAGATGCGTTCCATGCTACCGGCGTGGTGGCGGTCGTTCACCGCACTGTTGAACAGCGAGTTGAGGTCGCCGCCGGACCAGAAATCGCGCTCGAAGCGCTCGGCCTTGCTGCGCTGCAGCTTCACGGCGAAGTACTTGCGGAAGATGTAGTACCAGCTCATGAAGGAGACGCCGGCGAGGAGCAGCATCACCGCCTGGACGACGGCGCTGGCGTTGAGGATCAGGTGCAGGATCGAGAGGTCTTGCGTGACGTTCATTGCAGGGTCTCCAGCTGCGCGCGCAGCCAGTCGGGGATCGGGGCGGACTTGAACTTGGCGAAATCGACGCAGACGACCTGGACGCTGGCGGCGGCCAGCTCGGTCCAGCTGCCGTCGGCTTCCTGGCGGCGGGCGTGCTGGCGGAAGACGATCTGGCTGCGACCGAGCTTGTCGACCTCCAGACCGATCTGCAGCAGGTCGTCGAGGCGGCCGGGACGCAGGTAGTCGATGTTGATGTTGCGCACGACGAAGACGATGTTGTGCTCGTCGATCAGGTTCTGCTGGTTGTGCCCGAGCTGGCGCAGCCATTCGGTGCGGCAGCGTTCGAAGAGATCGAGGTATTTCGAGTGGTAGATGACGCCGCCGGCGTCGGTCTCGGCGTAGTAGATGCGGACCGGCAGGGTGAAGGCGTTCGGCTTTTGTTCGTGCTTCATCGGCGAATTTTAACCCACTGCGTGAGTGTTCATTTGTAACAATTTGTTATTTAAGGAAGTTCGCGGCCGGCGGATGACCGGCCGCGGCGGCGTTCAGACTTCCTCGTTGTAGCGGCGCAGCTTGCGCCACAGCGAGACGCGGTCGATGCCGAGCAGCTGCGCGGCGAGCGCGCGGTTGCCGCCGGTGTGCTCAAGCGCCTTGAGGATGTGTTCGCGCTCCAGTTCCTCCAGCGTCTTGATCGCCGGCGCTGCGCCGACCGCCGGCGCCGCCGGGTTGGCGAGCGTTTCCGGCAGCAGGTCGGCGGTCAGCGCGTGGCCGGTGGCGAGCGCGACGCCGCGTTCGACGATGCTCTCCAGTTCGCGCAGGTTGCCGGGGAAGCCGTAGGCGAGCAGGCGGTCGAAGGCTTCCGGGGCGATCTCGGAGACGCTCTTGCCCATGCGCTGCGCGGCGCGCGTCAGGAAGTGCATGGCCAGCAGCGGGATGTCGCCGCGACGCTTCCTGAGCGGCGGCAGGGCCAGCGTCACCACCGCCA
>JANJTW010000200.1 GCA_024710925.1 Rhodocyclaceae bacterium
CCGCGTCACCAACCCGATCATGCGCGAGCTGTTCATGGGCCCGCGCAACATCTTCCGGGTCAAGGAGGCGCTGCTCTCGGTGCTCGCCGGCGACATCTTCGGCAAGACGCCGATCTGGCGCTCGGTGTTCGCCTTCAAGGCGATCTACTACGCGCTGTGCGCGATGCGTCCGCGCGTCGCGTGGATGGCGATGAAGAAGCGGCAGATGAACATCCGGCCGGTGGAAGATCCATTGATGGCGAAAGAGCTGGCGAAGGAAGCGGGGCAGGCATGACGCAGGCGCTTCCCGTGACGCTGGCGCCGCTGTCGCCGGCGCAGCTCGCTTCGCTTTCCGCCGACCGCTCGGCGCAGCTGCTCGGGCTGGCCTGCATCGGCAGCGGCCTGGCGCCGCGCCACGACGGTCTGCCGCTGCAGCGCGTCGCGGCGCCGCTGCTCGGCGTTGGCGGCGACGGCGCCGACCTCTTCGGCGAGGCCTGGCGCAGCGCCTCGACCTGCATCGCCGGCGACGCGCTGGGCATCCGCTTCCGCGCCGACAACCACGTGCTCTACGGCGTCATCGAGGTCGACGAGGCTGACTACCCGGCGCGCGGCGGCCTGTCGCCGCTGCAGCGCGCGACCGAGGACGCCTACCGGCGCCTCTTCCGCCTGCTCGACGCCGAGGGCTTCCCCGAGCTGTGGCGGGTGTGGAACTACCTCGCCGACATCAACGCGGAAAGCCCGGAATTCGGCGGTCTCGAACGCTATCGCCAGTTCAACGTCGGCCGCCAGGACGCCTTCCTCGCCAGCGGCCGGCTGGCCGGCGGCGCCGTGCCGGCGGCGTGCGCGCTCGGCGTGCGCGGCGGACCGCTGTCCATCGCCTTCATGGCCGGCCGCGAGCCGGCGCTGTCGCTGGAGAATCCGCGCCAGGTCAGCGCCTGGAACTACCCGGCCGACTACGGCCCGCGCAGCCCGACCTTCGCGCGCGGCGCGCTGGCCCGTCTGCCGGGGCAGGAGCTGCTGTTCGTCTCCGGCACGGCGAGCATCGTCGGTCACCGCACCGTGCATGTCGGCGACGTCGCCGCGCAGACGCGCGAGGCGCTGGCCAACGTCGCCGCCGTCGTCGGCGAGGCCAACCGCCACGCCCGCGGCGCGCCGTTCGCACCGGCGGAACTCGACTACCGCGCCTACGTGCGCCATGCTGCCGATTACCCGGCGGTGCGCGCGGCGATGGAAGACGCGCTCGGCGCCGCCGCGTCGGTGGTCTACGTGCAGGCCGACGTCTGCCGCGCCGACCTGCTGGTCGAGGTCGAGGCCGCCGCTTCGCATGCCCTGGAGGAAAGCGAATGAAGAAGTTCGCCACGCTGGCGCTGCTCGCGGCGCTGCCATTCGCACCGGCTGCCGCCGGCGAGGAAAAACCGCTGTGGGAGGCCGGCGTCGGCGTCGCCGCCTTCTCCTTCCCGGCCTACCGCGGTTCCGACGAGCGCAAGAATTTCGCCATGCCGGTGCCCTATTTCGCCTACCACGGCAAGTTCCTCAAGGCCGACCGGCACGGCATCCGCGGCAGCCTGTTCGACAGCGACCGCGTCGACCTGACGCTGAGCCTCTCGGCGTCGCCGCCGACCGACAGCGACGACATCCGGCTGCGCGCCGGCATGCCGGATTTGAAGCCGACCGCCGAATTCGGCCCGCAGCTCGACCTGACGCTGTGGCGCAGCGACAGCCGCGCGCGCTTCCTCAAGCTGCGCCTGCCGGTGCGCTCGGCGTTCACCCTCGAAAGCTCGCCGCAGGCCATCGGCTGGGTCTTCTCGCCGAACCTCAACCTCGACATCACCGACCTGCCGGGAATGCCCGGCAGGAACCTCGGCTTCGTCGCCGGGCCGATCTTCGCGTCGCGCAAGCAGCACGAGTATTTCTACGGCGTCGATCCGCGCTTCGCGACGGCGGCGCGGCCGGCCTACGCCGCTGACGGCGGCTACAGCGGCATGCAGTTCCTCGCCTCGCTGTCGAAGCGCTATGCCAGCGCCTGGGTCGGCGCCTTCGTGCGCTACGACACGCTCGCCGGCACCGCCTTCGACGACAGCCCGCTGCTGGCGAAGAAGCATTTCGCCGCCGCCGGCGTCGCCGTCTCGTGGGTGCTCGGCGAGTCGACGACGCGCGTCCGGGTGGACGACTGATTGGCCGGCCCGCTCCACCGCTCCGGGCGCGCGCTGTTCGCCGCCTACGAGTTCGTCGCCATGCTGCTCGGGCTGGGCATGCTGGCGGCGATCTGCCTCGCCTGGGCGCCGGTCACGCTGCTGCTCTACCCGGTTCTGCCGCGACGCGCGGGGCAGGCCTTCGGTCGCCTGGCGATCATGGTCAGCTTCCGCTTCTACCTGTGGTTTCTTACCGTCTTCTGCTCCTGCCGCTTCGACCTCGGCGAACTCGACGCGCTGCGCCGCGACGCGCCACTGATCCTGGTCGCCAACCATCCGTCGCTGCTCGACGCCGTGCTCATCCTGTCGCGCTTCCCGAACATGGTCTGCGTGATGAAGGCGGCGCTCGCCGACAACGTCCTCTTCGGTGCCGGCGCCCGGCTGGCGCGCTACATCTGCAACGACATGCCGCTCGACGTGATCCTGCGCGCGCGCGAGGAACTGCGCGACGGCGGCCAGTTGCTGCTCTTCCCGGAAGGCACGCGCACCACGCGCTGGCCGGTGAACCCGCTGGTCGGCAGCGCCGGCCTGATTTCCGGCCGCACCGGCGTGCCGGTGCAGGCGCTGCTGATCGA
>JANJTW010000012.1 GCA_024710925.1 Rhodocyclaceae bacterium
TCGTTCTGCAGACCCTGTTCGTAGATCGCGCGCAGCGTGCAGCGACCGATCCGACCGAAACCGTTGATGGCGACTTTGATACCCATTGCTTTGCTCCTGAAAAGAACCGATTAAATGATGCCTTTGACCGTGGCGACGACGTTGGCCACGGTGAAACCGAAGAATTCGAACAGCTTGCCGGCCGGCGCCGATTCGCCGAAGCGGTCGATGCCGATAACGGCGCCCTTGAGGCCGACGTACTTGCGCCACAGGTCCGGATGGCCGGCCTCGATGGCGACGCGCTTCTGGCACTGGCCGAGCACGCTGGCGCGGTAGGCCGCGTCCTGGCGGTCGAAGACGTCGGCGCAGGGCATCGAGACGACGCGGGCGGCGATGCCCTCGGCCTTGAGCGCGGCCTGCGCGTCGAGCGCCAGCTTCACTTCCGAGCCGGTGGCGATCAGCACCACCTGCGCTTCGCCGTCGGCGTCCGACAGCACGTAGCCGCCGCGGCGGATGGTGTCGGCCGGGATGCCGACGGTGACCGTCGGCAGGTTCTGGCGCGACAGCGCGAGCACGCTCGGGCCGTCCTTGCGCTCGATGCCGGCAGCCCAGGCGACGGCCGTTTCGGTCGCGTCGGCCGGACGCCAGACGTCGCAGCCCGGGATCAGGCGCAGGCTGGCGACGTGCTCGACCGGCTGGTGCGTCGGGCCGTCCTCGCCGAGGCCGATCGAATCGTGCGTATAGACCATGATCTGGCGCTGCTTCATCAGCGCCGCCATGCGGATGGCGTTGCGCGCGTAGTCCGAGAACACCAGGAAGGTCGCGGTGTAGGGGATCAGGCCACCGTGCAGCGCGAGGCCGTTGGCGATAGCCGTCATGCAGAACTCGCGCACGCCGTAGAACAGGTAGTTGCCGCCGTCGACGCGGGTGACGCCCTTCGAGCCCTTCCACAGCGTCAGGTTCGAGCCGGCGAGGTCGGCCGAGCCGCCGATCAGTTCCGGCAGCGCCGGCGCGTAGGCGCCGATGGCGTTCTGCGAGGCCTTGCGCGTGGCGATGTTTTCGGCCTTGGCGGCGGTGTCGGCGACGTACTTCTGCACCGTCGCCGTCCAGTCGGCCGGCAGCTCGCCGGCCATGCGGCGGGTGAATTCGGCGGCCAGCTCGGGGAAGGCGGCGGCGTAGGCGGCGAAGCGCTCGTTCCATTCGGCTTCGGCGGCGGCGCCCTTGGCCTTCGCATCCCACGCGGCATAGACCTCGGCCGGAATTTCGAACGGCGCGTGGTTCCAGCCGATGTGGGCGCGCGCGGCGGCGATCTCGTCGGCGCCGAGCGGCGCGCCGTGCACGTCGTGCGAGCCGGCCTTGTTCGGCGAGCCGAGGCCGATCACGGTCTTGCAGCAGATCAGCGTCGGTTTCGCCGTTTCTGCCTGCGCAACCTTCAGCGCGGCTTCGATGGCGGCGGCGTCATGGCCGTCGACGTTCGGGATGACGTGCCAGCCATAGGCCGCGAAGCGCTTCGGCGTGTCGTCGGTGAACCAGCCCTCGACGTGGCCGTCGATCGAGATGCCGTTGTCGTCGTAGAAGGCGATCAGCTTGGAGAGGCCGAGCGTGCCGGCGAGCGAGCAGGCCTCGTGCGAGACGCCTTCCATCAGGCAGCCGTCGCCGAGGAAGGCGTAGGTGTGGTGATTGACGATCTGGTGGCCCGGCTTGTTGAAGTGGCCGGCCAGTACCTTCTCGGCGATGGCCAGGCCGACGGCGTTGGTGATGCCCTGGCCGAGCGGGCCGGTGGTCGTCTCGACGCCGGGCGTGTGGCCGACTTCCGGGTGGCCGGCGGTGCGCGAGCCGAACTGGCGGAAGTTCTTCAGGTCGTCGATCGACAGGTCGTAGCCGGTCAGGTGCAAGAGCGCGTAGATCAGCATCGAGCCGTGGCCGTTCGACAGCACGAAACGGTCGCGGTCGGCCCACTTCGGGTTGGCCGGGTTGTGCTTCAGGTTGCGGCGCCACAGCACCTCGGCGATCTCGGCCATGCCCATCGGCGCGCCGGGGTGGCCGGAGTTGGCCTTCTGCACGGCGTCCATGGCGAGCGCGCGGATGGCGCCGGTGATCTGGTTGAATTCGATGCGGGGGGCGGTGCTGGTGGACACGGACACGATGGTTTGCCGGGAAGCTGAAAAGGCGAAATTATCCGCCAAAACAGGGGGTTTTTCCAGTCGCCGGGCGCTTGGCAGGGGCCCGGAAAGCGGGCGCTCACCCGCCGGCGGGCGGCGAGGCGGGCGGATGCGCCACGGATTGCGGCGCGGGCGGTGCAGCGGGGTAGATTCCGCGGCCGCGAACGGCGAAAATGCGCGCCTGCCCCGTTTTCCGGATCGGCCCGGTCCGCCGCTGCCCTTCCGCTACTCCCCGGACACGACACCGAACCCATGCTGCGACTGACTGAACTCCGCCTGCCGATCGACCATCCGCCCGAGGCACTGCCCGCGGCGATTGCCCGCAAGCTTGGCGTGGCGCCGGCCGAAATCGCCGGCTTCACGGTGTTCAAGCGCGGCCACGACGCGCGCAAGCCGGACCGCCTGTCCTTCATCTACACCGTCGACGTCGCCGTGAAGAACGAGGCGGCGCTGCTGAAGAAGCACGCGCAGGATCGCCACGTCGCGCCAGCGCCGGACACGTCCTACCGCTTCGTCGCGCAGGCGCCGGCGGACTTGAAGTCGCGGCCGGTCGTCGTCGGCTTCGGCCCCTGCGGCATCTTCGCCGCGCTGCTGCTGGCGCAGATGGGCTTCCGCCCGATCGTGCTCGAACGCGGCAAGGCGGTGCGCGAGCGGACGCAGGACACCTGGGGCCTGTGGCGCAAGCACGTGCTCGACCCGGAGTCGAACGTGCAGTTCGGCGAGGGCGGTGCCGGCACGTTTTCCGACGGCAAGCTCTACAGCCAGATCAAGGACCCGCGCTTCCTCGGCCGCAAGGTCATGGCCGAGTTCGTCAAGGCCGGCGCGCCGGAGGAAATTCTCTACGTCTCGAAGCCGCACATCGGCACCTTCCGGCTGGTCAGCATGGTCGAGAAGCTGCGCGCCGAGATCGTCGAACTGGGCGGTGAGATCCGCTTCCAGCAACGCGTCACCGGGCTCGAACTCCACGACGGCCGCGTGCGCGGCGTGCTGCTGGCGGGCGGCGAGACGATTGCCACCGAGCATGTCGTGCTGGCGCTCGGTCACAGCGCGCGCGACACCTTCGAAGCCTTGCATGCGCAGTGCGTTTACATGGAACCGAAGCCGTTCTCGGTCGGCTTCCGCATCGAGCACCCGCAGTCGCTGATCGACAAGGCGCGCTTCGGCCCGCACGCCGGCAACCCGCTGCTCGGCGCTGCCGACTACAAGCTGGTGCATCACGCGACGAACGGCCGTGCCGTCTACAGCTTCTGCATGTGCCCCGGCGGCACCGTCGTGGCGGCGACCTCGGAGCCGAACCGGGTGGTGACCAACGGCATGAGCCAGTATTCGCGCAACGAGCGCAACGCCAACGCCGGCCTCGTCGTGAACGTCGATCCGGCCGACTACGGCGGCTCGCCGGCGAATCCGCTAGCCGGCATCGCCTTCCAGCGTGCGCTGGAGTCGCGCGCCTTCGAGCTCGGCGGCGGCAACTACGATGCGCCGGCGCAACTGGTCGGCGACTTCCTCGCCGGCCGGCCGTCGACGGCGTTAGGCAGCGTCGAGCCGTCGTACAAGCCGGGGGTGAAGCTGACCGACCTGGCGACGGCGCTGCCGCCGTATGCGATCGAGGCGATGCGCGAGGCGCTGCCCGCCTTCGGCCGGCAGATCAAGGGCTTCGACATGGCCGACGCGGTGCTCACCGGTGTCGAGACGCGCACTTCGTCGCCCTTGCGCATCACGCGTGGCGACGATTTTCAGAGCGTGAACGTGAAGGGGCTGTACCCGGCCGGCGAGGGCGCCGGTTACGCCGGCGGTATTCTTTCCGCCGGCGTGGACGGGATCAAGGTTGCCGAGGCGGTGGCGCGCGACATCGCGGCGTCGCCGGCGTGACCTGCCGCGGCATTGACGGCGCCGGGCGCCTGGCCGGCTACTTCGCGCGGGTTTCGACGCCGCTGGCCTTCGCGTCCTCCGGCTTCATGCAAACGTACTGCGTCGTGCATTTCGCCAGCGAGCAGGCGCGCTCGCTCTGCACCGCGACGCGCTGACTGCCGCCGCACAGCTGGTCGGCTTTCGCCTGCGCGCGGGCGGCCCCATCGTCGGAGAACGGATGCTCGACGATGTAGAACGAGGCGTTCAGCCAGCGATCGCCGCTCTGGTAGCTGGTGACGGCGATATCGCTGCCGGGCGGCACGAGGCCGGCGCAGCCGGCCAGTGCGGAAGCGAGCAGCAGCGCACCGGCGGTTGTCGTCGGAATGCGCGTCGGGCGGTGGTTCATGGCGGGTTTCCTTTGCGGGTCGTGGCCGGCGGCTTCAGCCGCGCGTGCCGTTCCGGATCTTGCGCCCCTGCTCGACGAGCTTCCAGATCAGCGGCGTCAGGATCAGCTGCATCGCCAGCGGCATCTTGCCGCCGGGGGTAACGAGGGTGTTGGCGCGCGACATGAAGGCGCCGTCGATCATCGCCAGCAGGTAGGGAAAATCGATGCCGCGCGGGTTGGCGAAGCGGATGACGACGAAGGACTCGTCCTGGCTCGGTACGTCGCGGGCGATGAAGGGGTTGGAGGTGTCGACCACCGGCACGCGCTGGAAGTTGATGTGCGTGCGCGAGAACTGCGGCGTCATGTAGTGCACGTAGTCCGGCATCCGGCGCAGGATGGTGTTGGTCACCGCCTCGCGCGAGTAGCCGCGCAGCCGGGTGTCGCGCAGCAGCTTCTGTATCCACTCGAGGTTGATCGTCGGTACGACGCCGATCAGCAGGTCCGGGTATTTCGAGACGTCGACCGCGTCGGTCTTCAGCGCGCCGTGCAGGCCTTCGTAGAAGAGCAGGTCGGTGTCGGCCGGGATTTCCTCGGGCTGCGTGAAGCCGCCGACCTCGCCGCCCCAGCGCGCCGCCTCGACCTCGTCGTGGATGTAGCGGCGGAAGGTGCCGTGGCCGGTGTCGGCGTATTCGCGGAAGAGGCCTTCGAGCGCCTCGAAGTCGTTGCCTTCCGGGCCGAAATGCGACGGTGCCCGGCGTCCCTCGCGCTCGGCGGCGACGATGCGCGCGGCGATCTCGGCGCGCGTGTAGCGGTGGAAGCTGTCGCCCTCGACGAAGGCGGCATTCACGTACTCGCGCCAGAAGATCTGCTCGAAGGTCTCCTTGACCGTCGTCGTGCCGGCGCCGGATGAACCGGTGACGGCGATGATCGGGTGGCGCGCGGACATCGAGTCAGTCCTGGTGGTACGCGGCGACGCGCTCGACTTCGTTCTTCGAGCCGAGGATCACCGGCACGCGCATGTGCAGCCCGGTCGGCGGCACGTCGAGGATGCGCTGGCGGCCGGTTGTCGCGGCGCCGCCGGCCTGCTCGACGATGAAGCTCATCGGGTTGGCTTCGTACATCAGGCGCAGCTTGCCGCCCTTGTCGCGGATCTTGGCGTCGAGCGGGTACATGAAGATGCCGCCGCGCGTCATGATGCGGTGCACGTCGGCGACCATCGAGGCCACCCAGCGCATGTTGAAGTCCTTGCCGCGCGGCCCCTCCTTGCCGGCGAGCAGCTCCTCGACGTAGCGGCGCACCGGCGCCTCCCAGTGGCGCAGGTTCGACATGTTGATGGCGAATTCCTTCGTGTCTTCCGGAATCTGCATGTTCTCCTGGGTGAGCACGAAGGAGCCCTGCTCGCGGTCGAGCGTGAAGCAGGCGACGCCGTCGCCGACGGTGAGCACGAGCAGCGTCGTCGGGCCGTAGACCGCGTAGCCGGCGGCGACCTGCTTCGTCCCCGGCTGCAGGAAGGCGGTATCCGTCGTCGGGTCGGCGCCTTCCGGGCAGCGCAGCACCGAGAAGATGGTGCCGACGGAGACGTTGATGTCGATGTTCGACGAGCCGTCGAGCGGATCGAAGAGCAGCAGGTACTCGCCCTGCGGGTAGCGGTTGGGAATGGCGTGCGGCAGCTCCATCTCCTCGGAGGCCATGCCGGCGAGGTGGCCGCCCCACTCGTTGGCTTCGAGGAAGATCTCGTTCGAGATCACGTCGAGCTTCTTCTGCGCCTCGCCCTGCACGTTGTCGCTGCCGGCCTCGCCGAGCACGCCGCCCAGCCCGCCCTTGCCGATGGCGACGGCGATGCTCTTGCAGGCGCGGGCGACGACTTCGATGAGCAGGCGCAGGTCGGCGTTGATCTTGCCCTTCTCGCGTTGTTCTTCGATCAGGTAGCGGCTGAGGGTGCGGCGCATGGTGTCTTCCCGTAAGGCGTTGGCAGCGTCCGGCGCTGCGAAGCCGGCATTCTAATGCAGGCGGTGCGCCGGGTCTGCCGGCGCGGCGTGCAGCAGTTCGGTGGCCGCCTCGGCGGCGACGGGCGGGCTGAAGTAGTAGCCCTGCACCTCGTCGCAGCGGTGGCGCTGCAGCATCTCCAGCTGCGCCCGCGTCTCGACGCCCTCGGCGACGACGCGCAGGCCGAGGCTGTGCGCCAGCGCGATCGTCGACACGGCGATCGCCGCGTCGTCGGGGTCGCGTTCGATGTCGCGGACGAAGGAGCGGTCGATCTTCAGGTGGTCGATCGGGAACAGCTTGAGGTAGGCGAGCGACGAGTAGCCGGTGCCGAAATCGTCGATGGCCAGCGTCACGCCCATCTGCTTCAGCGCCTGCAGCACCTTGATCGCCTCGTCCGGCTTGTCCATCACCGCGCTCTCGGTGATTTCCAGTTCGAGCAACTGCGGCGGGATGCCGGTCTCGGCGAGCGCCTCGCGGACGGTGCTGACCAGGTCGGCGTTGCGCAACTGCCGTGCCGACAGGTTGACCGCCACGCGCAGCGGCGGAATGCCGGCGTCGAGCCAGCGGCGCAGTTGCCGGCAGGCCTCGCCGAGCACCCAGGCGCCGATCGGCACGATCAGCCCGGTTTCCTCGGCGATGGTGATGAAGCGGTCCGGCGCCACCAGGCCGGCGCCCGGCGACTGCCAGCGCAGCAGCGCCTCGACGCCGGTCGGCCGCCGGCCGGCGGCGGTGAACTGCGGCTGGTAGTGCAGCAGCAGCTCGCCGCGCGCCAGCGCCTGGCGCAGGCGCGCCTCGATCGACAGGCGCTCGCTGGCGGCGCGGTTCATCTCCTCGGCGAAGAACTGGTAGTTGTTCCGGCCGAGCGCCTTGGCGTGGTACATCGCGGTGTCGGCGTTCTTCATCACCGTGTCCACGTCGAGGCCGTCGTCCGGGTACAGGCTGATGCCGACCGACGGGCTGGTGTGCAGGTCGTGGCCGTCGATGCGGATCGGGTCGAGCAGCGCCGAGACGATCTTCAGTGCGACGTGCGCGGCGGCGTCGCCGTTCTCCAGGTCGGGCAGGACGATGACGAATTCGTCGCCGCCCAGCCGCGCGACCATGTCCGACTCGCGCACCGCCGCCCGGAAGCGGCGGGCGACCTCGATCAGCAGCAGGTCGCCGACGTGGTGGCCGAGCGTGTCGTTGATCACCTTGAAGCGGTCGAGGTCGATGAACAGCACGGCGACGTGCCAGCCGTGGCGGCGCGCGTCGACCAGCGCCTGCTCCAGGCGCAGCTCCAGCGAGAAGCGGTTCGGCAGTTCGGTCAGCGCGTCGTGGTGGGCAAGGAAGTGGATGCGCTCCTCGGCCTGCTTGCGTTCGGTGATGTCGGCGAACATCGCGACGAAGTGCGTCACCTCGCCGCTGACCTGGTCGGCGACGGCGTTGATCGTCATCCATTTCGGGTAGACGTCGCCGCTCTTCTTGCGGTCCCAGATCTCGCCGGACCAGTGCCCGGTCTTCTGCAGCGAGGACCACATCTGCCGGTAGAAGTCGCGGTCGTGGCGGCCGGAGGCGAGGATGCGCGGGTCGGCGCCGATCACCTCGCCGGCGCTAAAGCCGGTGATCTGCGTGAACGCCTCGTTGATCGACACGATCCGGTTGTTCTGGTCGGTGATCATGATCGCCTCGGGGCTGTTGTCGAACACCTTCTCGGCAAGCAGCAGGCGTTCCTCGGCGCGCTTGCGCGCGGTGATGTCGGTGTGGATGGTGACGAAGCCGCCGCCCGGCAGCGGCGCGCCGCGCACTTCGAGGACGGTGCCGTCCGGTCGCGTGCGCTCGAAGATGTGCGGTTCCGGCTTGCGCGCCCGGTCGACGATCGCCGTCGCGATCTGCTCCGGATCGCCCGGGCCGTATTCGCCGCGACGCGCGTTGTAGAGGATCAGGTCGTACATCGGCAGCGGCGCGTTGGCCAGCATCTCGTCCGGGAAGTCGAGCAGGCGGCCGAACTCGCGGTTGAAGGCGATGAAATTCAGGTTGCCGTCCATCAGCGAGACGCCGCCCGGGATGTTCTCGATGATCGTCCGCATCAGCTCGTTGTGCCGGCGCAGTTCGGCCTCGTTCTTCCGGCTCTCGGTGACGTCCTGCGTCGTGCCGGCGGCGCGGATCGGCTCGCCGCGCCCGTCGCGGACGACCTGGCCGACGTTCTGGTAAATGCGCGTCTCGCCGTCCGGCAGGCAGACGCGGTAGTCGATGGTGAACGGCTGGCCGGAGGCCAGCGCTCCCTGGCTGACGAGGACGATGCCGTCGCGGTCCTCAGGGTGGATGCGGGCGATGAAGTCGGCGAAGGTCGGCGTCGGCAGCGCCGCCGGCGTGTAGCCGAACAGCCGGTAGGTTTCCTCCGACCACCACAGCACGTTGCTGCGCAGGTCGCGCTCCCAGCTGCCGATGCGGCCGATGCGCTGCGCGTCGACGAGGCGTTCCTGGATCTTCGCCAGCTCCCGGTGCGTCGCCCGGTCGCGGCGGCGCTGGCGCTCGACGAGGTCGCGCTGGCTCTGCCAGAGGTGGACGGTGATGCCGCCGGTGACGATGATCAGCATGACGCTGACGAAGATCATCAGGCCGATCCGTTCGTGCTGCGGCGCCATCACCTCGCGGCGGTCGACCTTCGCCACCAGTCCCCAGGGCGTGCCGGGCACCGGCAGCGTGGCGGCGATGACCTCGACGCCGCGGTAGTCGACGCCCTCCATCACGCGCACGGCGCCGCGCGCGGCGTGCGTCGCCGGCAGCGTTTCGTCGCCGAGCGGGCGGCGCAGGCGCAGGCCGGTGTCCTGGCGGTGGCGCAGTGCGTTCAGGAAGAGAATCTGGTCGCCGCGCTGCTCGACGAGCAGAAGCTCGCCGGAGGCGCTGCTCACCGGCCAGGTCTGGATCGTCGGGAACAGCGTTCGCTGCGGGTCGATGCGCAGCAGCACGAAACCGGCGACGTCCTGCCGCGGGCCGGCGAACACCGGTGCGAACAGGTCGAGCGCGGTCCGGCCGTCGGCCAGCTCGTGCAGCGGCCCGAACAGCGGAATCCGGGCGTGCGCCGTGCGCGCCAGCAGGTCGGCGTCCGGCGCGTATTCGATGTCGCCGGCGGCGGTGACGAGCACGCGGCCGGCGGCGTCGAGGAGCGCCGCCTCGCTGTAGTCGACGCGTTTCAGGAACAGATCCAGCCAGGCGCGGGCGGCGTCGCGTTGCCGCGCCGCCAGTCGGCCATCGACCCAGCCCTGCAGCGCCACGCCGAGGACCGGGTCGTCGCCGAAGGTGGCGGCGTCGTCGAGGCGTTCGCGCCGCCAGTGGTTGATCTGCTGCACCTTGAGGTCGGCGATCGCCTCGATCTGCGCCCGCGCCTGCGCCTGCGTCGCCTCCGTTTCCGCCTGGAAATAGAAGGCGTTGGCGAGCGCGGTGCCGATCAGCAGGACCGTGAGCACCGCGAGCAGCTGCGCCCGCAGGTTGGGTTCGCGTTCGGGAGGCATGGTGCGTGTTCTGTTTCGGGACGGTTCCGGCGGCGGCGTCGCTTCCATCCTACGCCACGGCATGGACCGCGTCAGGTGTGGCCGGGCTGGAGCGAGCCGTGGCGCAGCCAGTTCTTCCAGATCTCGAAGACGCCGGGGTCGAGCGCCGCCACCACCGGCCGGCGCCAGACGCGGGCGGCGTCGAAGTCGTCGTCGTCGAGCGTGCACACCCGGCCGCCGGCCTCGCGCAGGATCAGGCTACCCGCCGCGTAGTCCCACAGCATCTGGCCGCCGTGCAGGTAGAGGTCGAGGCGGCCGGCGGCGAGGTTGCACCATTCCAGCGTCGAGCAGCCGAAGTTGCGCTGCGAGAAATACGGGGGATCGACGGCGATGCGGTCGGCGAGGTCCTTCGGGATGCGCTTGAAATCGACGTCGGCGACGGCGCGCGCGATGTCGCCGGTGACCCGGCGCAGCGGCAGGCGGCGGCCGTTCAGGTAGGCGCCATGGCCCTCGCGGGCGTAGAACATCTCGTCGGTGATCGGGTTGTAGGTCACCGCCAGCCGCGTCCGGCCTTCCTTCAGCCAGGCCAGCGAAACGGCGAACCACGGAATGCCGTTGATGAAGTTGGTCGTGCCGTCGATCGGGTCGATGCACCACAGGCCATTGGCCCCGTCGCGCCAGCCGGCCTGCTGCTCCTCCTTCGACATCTCCTCGCCGATGATCGGGCTGTCGTGGATGTGCGGCAGCCGGCCGGCGAGGAAGTGCTGGGCGGCAAGGTCGGCCTCGGAGAAGAGCGAGCCGTCGTCCTTCAGCGCGTGCCGGGCGCGCAGGAAGCGCGGGATCACCTCCTGCTGCGCGACGTCGCGGACGAGGACGATGGCCGCATCCTGCATGCGCTTCAGCTGGACGCTCATCGGCATGGCGGCCGCTTTCCCCGCGCCGGGCGGGCGGTCGGAAGGGTCGGTGCCGGCGCTGCCGGCCGCGTTTGTCGCCGCTTCGGCGAAATCATGTCGGAATCCTGATTTGACGCCGCTTTCCGGGCGATATGCCTATAATAGCACGATGACTTTTCCCCGCTTTTTCTGCCCCGGGCCGCTGGTGCCGGGCGCCGTGCTGGCGCTGCCCGAAGGCGCCGCTGCGCACGCCGCGCGGGTGCTGCGGCTGGTGGCCGGGGATGCGCTGACGCTCTTCGACGGGCGCGGCGGCGAATACGCGGCGCGCATCGCCGCCGTGCGCAAGTCCGGCGTGGATGCGGAAGTGCTCGCCTTCCATGAGCGCGAATGCGAGTCGCCGCTGGCCATCCGCCTGGTGCAGGCGCTGCAGGCCGGCGACAAGATGGATCTGACGGTGCAGAAGGCGGTCGAGCTCGGCGTCGCCGCCATCCAGCCGGTGGCCAGCCGGCGCAGCGTCGTCCGCCTCGACGGCGAGCGCGCGGTGCGCCGCGTCGCCCA
Source organism: Rhodocyclaceae bacterium (assembly GCA_024710925.1). GTDB lineage: Bacteria > Pseudomonadota > Gammaproteobacteria > Burkholderiales > Rhodocyclaceae > Proximibacter. The sequence goes on from JANJTW010000012.1 coordinate 11,282, forward strand.
CTGGCAGGGCGTGGCGGCGTCGGCGTGCGAGCAGTGCGGGCGCAACCGGGTGCCGGACGTGGCGGCGATCGAGCCGCTCGACCGCTGGCTGGCGCGGCCGGCCGAGGCGCCGCTGCGGCTGATGCTGTCGCCGGAAGCCGGGCTGACGCTGCAGGCGTTGCCGCCGGCGCGTTCGCTGGAGCTGTTGATCGGCGCCGAGGGCGGGCTCGATCCGCGCGAGGTGGCAATGGCCGAGGCCGCCGGCTTCGTCGGCGTCCGCCTCGGGCCGCGCGTGCTGCGCACCGAGACGGCGGGGCTGGCGGCGCTGGCGGCGATCCAGACGCTGTGGGGCGATTTCAGGGGAGGGGAATGACATGTTCGAATCGGCGGAGCTGGGCCACAGGATAGACCGCAAGACGTTCCAGAAAGAGGTGCCGAAGCTGCGCGCCGAACTGCTCGACGTGCAGTACGACCTGCTCGAAAAGCGCGATTTCCCGGTGATCATCCTGGTCAGCGGCGTCGACGGCAGCGGCAAGAGCGAGACGATCAACCTGCTCTACTCGTGGATGGACCCGCGCCACATCTCGACGCTGGCCTTCTCGGCGCCGACCGACGAGGAGCGCGAGCGGCCGTTCATGTGGCGCTACTGGCGCGCGCTGCCGGCCAAGGGCAAGGTCGGCGTCTTCGCCGGCTCCTGGTATTCGCAGCCGATCGCCGACCGCATCCGGAAGAAGATGAAGCGCGCCGAGATGGAGGAGACGCTCGACGAGATCAACCGCTTCGAGGCGATGCTGGTGAACGAGGGCGCGCTGGTGCTGAAGTTCTGGTTCCACCTTTCCGAGGACGGACAGAAGACCCGGCTGAAGGCGCTGGAAAAGGACCCGCGCACCGCCTGGCGGGTGACCAGGGAGAGCTGGGACCGGCTGAAGACCTACGACGAGCTGCAGTCGGTCGCCGGCCACGTGCTGCGCGTGACCAATACCGCGCACGCGCCGTGGATCATCATCGAGGGCGCCGACGACAACTACCGCTCGCTGACCGTCGGCCACATCGTCCGCGACGCGATCCGCAAGCGGCTGGAGAGCCCGGCGCACGGCGCC
>JANJTW010000020.1 GCA_024710925.1 Rhodocyclaceae bacterium
TACATCTTTCACTGCGAGTCGTCCGGATGAAGCTCACCGAATACACCGACTACACCCTGCGAACGCTGATCTTCCTCGGCCTGCACCGCGGCGAGCTGGTGACGATTCAGCAGATCGCCGACAGCTACGACATATCCAAGAATCATTTGATGAAGATCATCCACCGTCTTGGCCAGGACGGCCTGGTCGAGACCGTCCGGGGCCGCAGTGGCGGTGTGGTGCTGCGGAAAGCCCCCGAAGACATCAGCATTGGTGCGGTGGTGCGCGCGTCGGAGCAGGATTTCGCGCTCGTCGAATGCTTCAGCCGTGCGAACAACCGCTGCGTGCTCTCGCCGGTGTGCCGGCTGCAGGCAGGTTTTCGCGAGGCGCTGGAAGCCTTCTTCAAGGTTCTCGACGGCCTGACGCTGGCGGACATCCTAGGCAATGCCGCGGAGATCGCGCCCTACATTCCACTCCCGAATCCGCGCCTGCAGGAGAAACGCACATGAGCACGGACGCCATCGACATTCCCCGCCGGCTCGTCGAGCAGGCTGCGGACGCGGTCATCTTTGCCGACCGCGACGGAAACATCCGCATCTGGAATGCAGCAGCCGAAGCGCTGTTCGGCTTCTCGCGAGCCCAGGCGACCGGCCAGAGCCTTGACCTGATCGTTCCGGATCGGCTGCGCGCGGCGCACTGGGAAGGTTTTCATCGCGCGGTTGCAACTGGTCAGACGCGCCTCGGCGGCCGCGCCGTGATAACACGCTCGGTCAACGCGACCGGTGCGACGATTTACGTGGAAATGAGCTTCGCGCTGGTGAGTGACGAACGCGGAGAGGTTCTGGGTTCGGTTGCCGTCGCGCGGGACGCGACGCAACGGCGGGACGACGAAAGAAGGCTTCAGCAGCGCATAAGGCAGTTGGAAGAACAACAATCCGCCACAGGAACGCAGGCGCCCGAGTGACAAGGGCATGTTGGACGGCGCCGCCTCTGCCCGGGGCGAATCGGCGCCGTGCCCTCAGCAAGGCAAGAAACATCGAATGGATCAATGGTTCATGACAAATCTGGGCGACGCGATGCTGGCCGGCGACGAGCTGGACCGCGTGTGTGCGCTATTCGAGCTGCAAGGCAACCGGAGCCCCACGACGGCGGTGCTGATGCGGCATGAAAACCTTGGGCGCCTGCACTGCGAGCTAGTGCTGTACTTTCCCCCCGAACTGGCCGATCTCGCCGCGCGAGTGGGGGCGCATCCCTGCGGCAAGCCGACGCTGTCCGGACTGGGCGTTGCAGTCGGTTCTCCACAGCGCCTTGCCGATATGGCCGGCGGGATGACTTGAAGGGGGAAAAGGTCGGCCGGCGGTCGTCGAGCTGTCGCGCGGCGTCCCAGACCTGCTATGCAGCGCCTTCCGGCCGGTCCCAGTAAGGCTCGGTGCCGAACCGGGCGCCCAGAAAATCAACGAAAGCGCGGACCTTCAGCGGCAGATGCCGGTCGGGTAGATGGACTGCATGGAGAAAATGCTCGACCGGCACGTAACCGGGCAGGACTTCGACGAGTCGCCCCGCCTGGAGCTCCTTCTCGACGATGAAGGTCGGCAGCAGCGCCAGCGCCAACGCCAACCCACCCCCCCCAGGACAGCGTGGGACATCCATACCGCACTGGAACACCTTAATCGGCGCAACCGCGGGCGATAATCGCGGCGGTGTCACGGATTACCAATACATTTGATCGAATCAACACAGATTGAACCCGCACTCCAAGCACTAGGCTTACACGCAGTCATCGACAAGTTGACATTACCAAGGCATTGCTAATTTTTTGGGTGCCGATCTCCCGGCTTTGATCGACAAATTCCTCGCCGACCCGGCGGTGGCCACCGCCGTGCTCGGCGCGATCCAGAGCTCTGACACGCTGGCGCACATCGACGCCGCCGCAAAGTGGGGTGAGGTCGTGCTTGCGTCGAGGAAGATCGCGCATCCGGAATTCCCGAATGCCGAGGTGCGTACGCCGGTGCTGCTGAAATGCGACGCCGCCGACGAATCGGCGTGGCTGGAGGAACGCTTCGGTCCGATCGCCTTCGTCGTGAAAGTCGCCGACACGCAGGCCGCCATTGCCCTCTCCGAGCGCGTGGTGAAGGAGCGCGGTGCGCTGACCGTCGGCCTGTACACGACGCGGCAGGACGTCATCGACGCGATGACCGAGGCCACCTGGCGCAGCAAGGTGGCGCTGTCGATCAACCTCACCGGCGGCGTCTTCGTGAACCAGTCGGCGGCCTACTCCGACTACCACGGCACCGGCGGCAACCCGGCGGCGAACGCGTCGTACGCCGACGCCGCCTTCGTCGCCAACCGCTTCCGCGTCGTGCAGCGGCGCTGGCACGTCTGAGCATGCGTTCGCCGCAGATCTCGATCGGCATCGTCGGCACCGGCGCCATGGGTCGCGGCATCGCGCAGATCGCCGCGCAGGCCGGCTGCCGCGTGCTGCTCTGCGACGCGCGCGCCGGCGCCGCCGACGAGGCGAAGGCGGCGGTCGTCGCGCAGTGGGCCCGGCTGGCCGACAAGGGCAAGCTGACGGCCGAGGCTGCAGCGGCAGCCGGTACGCGCCTGCACGTTGTCGCCGACCTCGCCGCGCTGGCCGAAGCCGATCTTGTCGTCGAGGCCATCGTCGAGAAGCTGGCCGCCAAGCGCGCGCTGTTCCGCCAGCTCGACGACATCGTCCGGCCGGACTGCGTGCTCGCCACCAACACCTCGTCGCTGTCGGTGACGGCGATCGCTGCCGGCACGGCGAACCCGGCGCGCGTCGCCGGCTTCCACTTCTTCAACCCGGTGCCGCTGATGAAGGTGGTCGAGGTCGTTGCCGGTGCGCTCACCGAAGCGGCGGCGCTCGACCTGCTGACGACGCTCGCCGGCGAATGGGGCCACGCGGCGGTGCGCGCGCAGGACACGCCCGGCTTCATCGTCAACCACGCCGGCCGCGGCTACGTCACCGAGGCGCTGGCCCTCCTGCGCGAAGGCGTCGCCGACGTGGCGACGCTCGACGCCATCCTGCGCGAGGCCGCCGGCTTCAAGCTCGGCCCGTTCGAACTGCTCGACCTGACCGGGCTCGATGTCTCGCATCCGGTGATGGAGGCGATCTACCGCCAGTACTACGACGACCCGCGCTACCGGCCGTCGCCGATTGCCGCGCAGCGGCTGGCCGCCGGCCTGCTCGGCCGGAAGAGCGGGCGCGGCTTCTACCGCTACGACGGCGGCGCGAATCCCGAGCCGCCGGTGTCCGCGGCGGCGCCGTGGACCGGGCCGGTGTGGGTGAGCCAGACGCAGGCGGAGGCGGCCGAGGCCGCGCGCGCGCTGTTGCGCCGGCTGGGCGCACGGATCGAGGAAGGCGTTCGCCCGAGCGCGGCGGCACTGATCGTCGTCACGCCGCTCGGTACCGACGTCAGCGCCTGCATCGCCGCCGAGGGTCTGGATGCGGCGCGTACCGTCGGCCTCGACGCGCTGCCGCCGCTTGATTGCCGGCGCACGCTGCTGCGCTCGCCGGCGACCGACCACGAGATCGCCGCGCAGGCGCAGGCGCTGTTCGCCGCCGACGGCGTGCCGGCCTCGCTCGTCGCCGACAGCGCCGGCTGCGTCGTCCAGCGCGTGCTGGCGAGCATCGTCAATATCGGCTGCGAGATCGTGCAGCAGGGTGTCTGCTTGCCGGCCGACCTCGACCGCGCGGTCGAACTCGGGCTTGGCTATCCGCGCGGGCCGCTGGCCTGGGGCGACGCCCTCGGCCCGGCACGCGTGCTCGCCATCCTCGAAAACCTGCAGGCGCGCACCGGCGACATGCGCTACCGGCCGAGCCTGTGGCTGCGCCGGCGCGCCGAACTCGGGCGGTCGCTGTGCGACGCGTGAGGTCCCGTCGGGCGGCCGGCGACGGCGTCGTCAGATGCCGAGAATCTTCATCGCCTTGGCCAGCGTGTCGACCGATTCCTGGTGCTTGCCGGCCTTGTGCAGGGTCTCGCCTTCCATGCGGTACTTCTTGACTTCCGCCATCTGCTCGGCGGTCAGCGCCGGATTCTTGGCCATCGCTTCGTCGATCTTCTTCATGTCCACCGGACAGTGGAAGGCGAGGGCGGAGGTGCTGGCGAGCAGGCCGGCGACGAGGATCAGCGTGCGCATTGACATGTCGGATCTCCTTCGTTGGGGTGGCCGGGCCTTTTTCGGCGGCCCGTAGCGACAGCGTAGTCGACGCGCCCGGCATTGCAAGGCGTGCCGCCGGCCGTCAGCGGCCGGTGGCCGGCGGCAGGAAGAGGATGTCGAGGATCGTGCCGTCGGCGTCGCTCTGCCGGATGCGCAGCAGCCAGCCGAGGCGTTCGCAGATCAGGCGGACGATGAACAGGCCGAGTCCGTCCTCCGGCACGTCGCGCTCGCCGTTGCCGGCAAGTCGCGCCCGGATGTGTTCGGGGATGCCCTCGCCGGCGTCGGCGATGCTGAGGCCGTGCGCGCCAAGCTCGATGCGCACGCCGTCGCGGGTGTGGCGGAGCGCGTTCTGGATCAGGTTGCGCAGCAGCATGCGGATCAGCGCCGGATCGGCGGCGACGCTGGGTGGCGGCGGCGCGAAATGGCAGCTGACGCGGCCGCCGTGCTCCGGCGCGCTGCTTTCCAGTTCGGCGATGACGGCCCGCGCCGCGGCGGCGAGGTCGACCTGCTCCGTCCGCTCGTCGTCGTCGGCGCGGCGGGCGAGCTTGAGCAGGGCTTCGACGTCGGCGCGCATTTCGTCGGTGGCGCGGCGGATGCGCGCCACCGTGCCCCGGTCGGCGTCGCCGAGCGAGCCCCGCTGCTCGATCACGTCGAGGGCGCCGGCGATCACCGCCACCGGCGTGCGCAGCTCGTGGCTGGCCAGGCTGACCAGCGCCTTCTCGCGCTGGACGTAGGCGTCGAGCGCGTCGAGCAGTTCGTTGAGGGTGCGGGCGATGGCGGCCAGTTCCTCGTCCTCGTAGCGGCTCTCGATGCGGGCGAACGGCGTGCCCGGCCGGATGCCGGCGATGTGGCCGGCGAGCGCATGCAGCGGTCCGACGATGCGCCGCGTGCCGAGGCGGGCGAGGATCAGGCCGAAGAGCAGCATGCACAGGCCGAGCAGCGCCATGCCGGCCTCCAGCGCATCCTCGCGGTTCTCCATCAGCGTGATGTCCTGCGACATGTAGAGCACGCCGGGCGGCTGCGCGGTGCGCTCGACCGAGATCAGGTAGGCCTTGTCGCCGACGTTCACCTCGGCGAAGAACGGCGGCGCGCGGCCGGCGAAAATCTCGGGCATCTCGGCGGTTGCGCCGTCAGGCACGTAGAGCGCGGTCAGCAGCGCGGTGTACCAGGTCTGCACCCGGGCCTCTTCGATGCGCTGCTCGATGAAGGCCCGCTCGCGCGCCTGTTCGAGGCGCAGGATGGTGTCCTCCATGTCCTCGTAGATGAACTCGACCGCCACCACCGCCACCAGCACGTTGAGCAGGCCGATGGCGAAGATGGTGCGGAACAGGCGGCGGGCGAGCGAGGCCTTCATGGTGCGGCGCTCGGTCGCCGGGGGCGATGGCAGGGGGGCATCGGGGCGGTGGCGGTGGTCGGGTAGGCGCATGATAGCGCGGCCGGCGCTGACCGGCGCCGCCCCGCCGCCGTACCGCGAGGCCGGTCAGCGCCGGCGCAGCACGTAGACCCGCCACATCGAATGCAGCGGCAGGAAATCGAGCTTGTCGACGATGGCGAAGCCGGCGGCGGCGAATTCGGCCTCGACCGTCGCCTGCGGCAGGACGAAGCGGTTCTGGTAGTCGCTCCGTCCGCGTCGGCGGCGGCCGGCTTCCTGGCGGGCGCGGCGCCAGGCCATGTAGTTGCCGTCGACCCACAGCGAGACGATTGCCGTGTCGCGGCTGACGCGGTGGAACTCGCGCAGCATGGCGAGGCGGTGCGCCGGGTCGCCGATGTGGTGCAGCAGGCGCATGCAGAAGACGCAGTCGACCGACTGTGCCGGCAAGTCGATGGCGAAGGCCGAGGTGTGCAGCGGCCGGAGGCGCGCGAGCAGTTCCGGCGGCGCGTGGCGCAGCGCGACGTCGAGCATCGCCGGCGAATTGTCGGCGGCGATGATCTGGCGCGTCGGCTGCTCGCCCAGCGTCGGCCAGAAGCGGCCGGCACCGCAGGGCAGGTCGAGGACGCATTGCGGTTCGCCGGCGAGCGCGAGCGCCTGCCGGGCGAGTTGCTGGTCGCGGTGGTTCGACAGGCGGCGGCGCAGGCCGTGGCGGTGCTTGTCCAGGTAGGCCTGGGAGTGCTGCGGATCGTATTTGGCGCTGAACGGCAGTTCGATGCCGCGGCGGGCGGTGCTTTCGGACACGGTGGACTCCATGCGTTGCGAAGTCCGCGCACCTTAGCCGGCGCCCGGTCAAGGGAAGGTCGTGGCGGCGTGAAAAAAGCGTGAAGGTGCGCCGGGGCGCGCTCAGGCTTCGGCGAGGCGGTAGCCGATGCCGTGCACGGTGTGCAGCAGCGGCGTCGGGAAGGGCTTGTCGATCTGCTGGCGCAACGCGTGGATGTGGCTGCGCAGGCTGTCGCTGTCCGGCGGCGAATCGCCCCACAGGGTCTCTTCCAGCACTTCGCGGCGGACCACCGCCGGGCTCTTCTGCATCAGCACGCCGAGCAGCTTGAGACCGATCGGCCCCGGATGCACGACGGTGCCGGCGCGGCTGACTTCCAGCGTGTCGAGGTTGTAGCGCAGGTCGCCGACGCGCAGTTCGCGGCTGCCGCCGCGCACGCGCTTGAGCACGGCTTCGATGCGCGCCGCCAGTTCGGGCAGCGCGAAGGGCTTGGTCAGGTAGTCGTCGGCGCCGGCGCCGAAGCCGCGCAGGCGGTCGTCGAGCGCGTCGCGGGCGGTGAGCATGATCACCGGCACGTCGCTGTGCTCGCCCTCGCGCAGGCGCTGGCACAGGCTGAAGCCGTCCAGTCCCGGCAGCATCACGTCGAGCACGATCAGGTCGTAGCGCTGCGTCGCGGCAAGGTGCAATCCGGTCAGGCCGTCCGCCGCGCAGTCGACGACGTAGCCCTTGAGGGCCAGGTAGTCGGCCAGGTTGGCGAGCATGTCGCGGTTGTCCTCGATGACCAGCAGACGCATCGGAATTCCTGTCGGTGAAGGGGGATCGGCGCCGGCGATCATAACCCATCGCCGTCCGCGGTCGGGGCGCGCCCTTGGCGCAGCGTCGCGTCCGTCGTCCGGGGTGGCAATTTTCACGTTTTTTTCACATCCGGCGAACGTTTCCTTGATTCGTTCGTCCCTATCGTGGCAAGTTTGCCGGCTGTCCGCACGGGCTGCGCCTGTGCTGTGCCGCAACCGTTACCTGCGCCGCGCTTCCACCGGCCGGCGCGCCAAGAGGAGTTCCGTCTTTCCATGGCTGCCCCCGATTCCGTCCTCGTCCGCCTCTGGCGGCGCCTCGACTGCTGCGGCCCCTATGCGCCGCTGGCCCTGCTCTTCGTCGTTGGCCTGCCGCTGCTGTCGCTGTCGCGCGGCGCGCTGATGCTCTGGCAGGGGGAGCGCGTCGCCGCCACCGGCATCTGGCCGGAGATGCTGCTGCAGGGCGTGCGCGTCGACGTCATCCAGCTCAGCCTGCTGGCGCTGCCGCTGCTGCTGCTCGCGCCGCTGCTCGCGCTCCGCCCGGCCTGGCGCGTCTGGCGGCGGCTCAGCGCCTTCTGGGTGATCGTCGCGGTGACGCTGCTGGTGCTGCTGGAAATCTCGTCGCCGGCTTTCATCAGCGAATACGACTCGCGCCCGAACCGTCTCTTCGTCGAGTACCTGAAGTACCCTGGCGAGGTCTTCGCGATGCTGTGGACCGGCTTCCGCCTGCACCTCGTCGGCGGCGTGCTGGCGACGACGCTCGCCTGCGTCGGCATGGCCCGCCTGCTGCGCCCCTGGCTCGACCGTCCGCCGTCGTGGTCGGCGGTGAAGCTGTGGCTGACCTGGCCGCTGCTCGTCTTCGTCTGCCTCTTCGCCATCCGCTCCAGCGTCGACCACCGCCCGGCCAACCCGGCGCTGTTCGCGCTGACCGGCGATCCGATGGTGAACACGCTGATCCTCAATTCGGCCTGGTCGGTGACGCACGCGATCTACGGCATGCGCCACGAGGCGCGTTCGAGCGAGATCTACGGCAAGCTCGACGCCGCGGCCATCCTCGACGAGCTGCGCAGCACCCGCGAGCGCCTCGGCGACGCGCGGCCGCTGCTCGGCGACGCGGCCATCCCGACACTGACGCAGCAGCAGGCGACGGTGCGCCGCGAGCGTCCGCTCAACCTCGTCATCATCCTTGAGGAAAGCCTCGGCGCGACCTTCGTCGAATCGCTCGGCGGCGTGCCGGTGACGCCGGAGCTGGAGAAGCTGAAGGCCGAAGGCTGGTGGTTCGAGCAGCTTTATGCCACCGGCACGCGCTCGATCCGCGGCATCGAGGCGGTGGTCACCGGCTTCCCGCCGACGCCGGCGCAGGCGGTGGTCAAGCTGGCGCTGGCGCAGCGCAACTTCGCGTCGCTCGCCTCCATCCTCGGCGAGCACGGCTACGCGTCGGAGTTCATCTACGGCGGTGAGTCGCACTTCGACAACATGCGCGGCTTCTTCATGGGCAACGGCTTCACGCAGGTTACCGACGAGAACGACTATGCGGCGCCGGTGTTCAAGGGGAGCTGGGGCGTCTCCGACGAAGACCTGCTGAACAAGACGCACGAGCGCCTGTTGGCCAAGCACGCCGACGGCAAGCCGAGCTTCACGCTGGTGTTCACCTCGTCGAACCACGCGCCGTTCGAGTTCCCCGACGGGCGCATCACGCTGCACGAGGAGCCGAAGGGGACCGAAAACAACGCCGTCAAATACACCGACTGGGCGCTCGGCCGCTTCATGGCGCAGGCCAAGGCCAGCCCGTACTGGCAGGACACCGTGTTCCTCGTCGTCGCCGACCACGACATCCGCGTGCGCGGCGACAGCCTGGTGCCGATCGAGCGCTTCCACATTCCCGGCCTGATCCTCGGCGCCGACATCAAGCCGAAGGTGGTGAAGACGGTCGCCAGCCAGATCGACCTGGCGCCGACGCTGCTCTCGCTGCTCGGCGTCGACGCGACGCATCCGATGATCGGCCGCGACCTGACGCGCGAGCCGGCCGACCGGCCCGGTCGGGCGATGATGCAGTACGAGCAGCATTTCGCCTGGATGGAGGGGCAGCAGGTCGTCGTCCTGCGTCCGGACAAGGCGCCGTCACACGGCCGTTACGATCCGGCGAGCAAGCGCCTGGCGGCGGCGCCGGCGCCGGCCGATGCCGCCGCCTTCGAGCGGCGGGCACTGGCGCATGCGCTGCTGCCGGCCTGGCTCTACCGCGAGCAGCGCTACCGCCTGCCCGACGGGCGCTGAGCGGGCGGCCGGCGCGTTCGCCCGCCGCCTAAGCCCTGCCTTCGTCGTACGACGACAGCGTCACGCCGGCGCTGGCCAGGCTTTCGCGCAGGTGCTTCACTTCCTGCTTGGACAGTTCGTTGCCGTGGTGCGGGTGGTGCAGGAAGAATTCGCGGCGGTTGAGCAGGATGCGGAAGCGGGCGCCGTGCGCCGGTTCGACGGTGGCGCCGAGATGGTTGAGCAGGGATTCGATCTCGCGCCACTGGATGTTGCTGCTCACGGGGTCGTGGAAGACGGCCTGCAGGACGTTCCGGTGCTTGTGGCTCATGGCGTGCCTCGCGATCTCGGTGACGATGCCTTTACGATACTCCTTCGCCCGGACGCGATGAAGCGGTCGGCTGCGTCTTCAGCCATTCCCGGTAGATGCGCAGCGCGACGTGCGCGTCGTTGGCGGCGTAGCGCATCTGCGCCTCGCTGAGGCGCGGCGCCGCCCAGTTGCTGGTGCCGATCTTCTTTGATTTCTGCAGGCGCTGGCCGAAGAAGTGGGCGACCGCGATCTTCGCGCCGACCGTGCCGCGATGGCCCGGGCCGCGCAGCCGTTCGCCGAGGTCGACGACGTTGGCGAGGGCGATGCCGAAGCGCGTCTGCAGCTGGCTGCGGTCGTTGCCGAGGCCGAAGCCGGCCTTCCGCACCTGCGTCGATTCGAGCACCGCCTTCAGCACCGGCAGGCCGGCGGCGAGCGATGTCGGGAACAGCCAGACGCGGTCGTCGGTGGCGAGCTGCACGAGATGCGGCCCGGTCGAGGCCTCGCCCTTGGCGAAGGTCGGCTTGGCCTCGCTGTCGAAGCCGAGCGCGTCGGCGGCGAGCAGCACGCGTGCCGCGTCGGCGGCCGTCGCCGCGTCGGCAACCAGCGTCACGGCGGCGAGGGCGATGCCGGGGTAGGCCGGCAGTTCGGCGGCTTCCAGCGCGGCGCGGTCGATGGCGGCGGCGTCCATGTCAGTCGGCCAGCCGGGCGCGCAGCCAGTCGCCGACGTCGGCGATCTCCTGCGGGCAGACGGCGTGCGCCATCGGGTACTCGTGCCAGTGCGGCTGCCAGCCGTGCGCGGCGAGGAAGTCGCGGGCGGCGTGGCCGAGCGCCGGCGCGACGACGTCGTCGGCGACCCCGTGCGCGGCAAAGATCGGCAGGTCGCGGTCGGCCGCCGTCGCTTCGTCGGCGACGAGCTGCGGCGCCGGCAGGTAGGTGGACAGCATGATCAGGCCGGCCAGCCGCTCGCCGTGCGTCAGCGCCGTCGTGCAGGCGACGGCGCCGCCCTGCGAAAAGCCGGCGAGGACGATGTGCCCGCTCGGCACGCCGCGCGCGTTCTCGCGCGCGATCAGCGCGCGCAGCGCATCGCGCGAGCGCCGCAGGCCGGCCTCGTCGATGCGCCGGGCGTGTGCGTCGAGCGAGACGATGTCGTACCAGGCCGGCATCACCCAGCCACCGTTGCAGGTGACCGGAATCGCCGGCGCGTGCGGGAAGACGAAGCGCACGGCGGGCGAATCCTGCAGGCCGAGTTCGGGCACCACCGGCACGAAGTCGCTGCCGTCGGCGCCGAGGCCGTGCAGCCAGATCACGGCATGGCGCGGGTTGGCGCCGGTTTCGATTTCGATGGCGGGCAGCGGCGGGACGGACAAGCGGGGCTCCTCGGGGCGGGGCGTGCAGGGTGCGGCAATGATCCCCGACTGCCCGGTCGTGCGCAATGGCTTTAGAATGGCTGCGGCGCAAGGCGGATTGCTTGCGCCGGTGCCCCGCCGGCGATGCCGGGGCGTACCGTGTCGACGACCCTGCCGGCCGAATGCCGGCAACGACCAGCGAACCGACGACCGCGAATCGACCGCCTTGTGACGCTACCGCCCACTCCGCGCCTGCATGCTCTGCCCTGGCTCCTGCTCGTGATCGGGCTGGCGCTGACCTATGTTGTCCAGGGGGCGGTGCGCGAGGCGGCGCAGGCGGAGCGGCGCGACGAGTTCGCCTTCCGCGCGAACGAGATCGTCGACAACATCCAGCGCCGCATGCTGCGCTACGAAGAGGTGCTGGAAGGGGCCGCCGGACTGTTCAGCGCCTCCTCGACGGTCGACCGCGGCGAATTCGCGCGCTACGTGCAGGCCCTCCACCTCGAACGCAAGTATCCGGGCATCCAGGGCGTCGGCTTCGCGCGGCTGGTGCGGCCGGCGGAGCGCGCGGCGCATGTCACGGCGGTGCGCGCCGAAGGCTTCCCCGACTACGACATCCGGCCGCCCGGCGAGCGCGAGGTCTATTCGTCGATCGTCTTCCTCGAACCCTTCGACTGGCGCAACCAGCGCGCCTTCGGCTACGACATGTTCTCCGAGCCGGTGCGCCGGACGGCGATGGCGCTGGCCCGCGACGAGGGCCGCACGACCATTTCGGGCAAGGTGCGCCTGCAGCAGGAAACCGACCGCGACGTGCAGGCCGGCGTGCTCATGTACCTGCCGGTCTTCCGCGGCCTGCTGCCCGAGCCCGACGCCGACGAGCGGCGCCGCCAGCTCGTCGGCTGGGTCTATGCGCCCTTCCGCATGGACGACCTGATGGCCGGCATCCTCGGCAGCTATTTCGGCGAGGTCCGCAGCCGGCTTGACCTGCGCCTCTACGACGGCGAGCGCAGCGACGCCGAGGCCCTGCTCTTCGCCAGCGGTGCCGGCGACGTCGTCGCCGATCCGGATTTCTCGGCGGTGCGCCGGATCGATCTGTTCGGCCACCGCTGGACCGTCGAGGTGCGGGCGCTGCCGACCTTCCTGCGCGGCAGCGGCTGGAGCCGGGCGAACCTGATCGCGCTCGCCGGCAGCGTCTGCACGCTGCTGCTGACGCTGCTCGTCTGGCAACTGGTGACGATGCGCACGCGCGCCCTGCGCCTCGCCGAAGGCATGACCGAGGACCTGCGCCGCAGCGAGGCGCACCAGCGCCGGCTGAACCGTGCGCTGCGCCTGCTCAGCGACTGCAACATGGCGCTGGTGCATGCCGACGAGGAATACCGCCTGCTCGCCGAAGTCTGCCGCCTCTGCGTCGAACGCGGCGGCTACCTGCTGGCCTGGGTCGGCTATGCCGAGCATGACGCGGCGAAGCGCGTGCGCCCGGTTGCCCACTTCGGCGACACGGCCGGCTATCTCGACCACCTCGACATCGGCTGGGCCGACGATGCGCGCGGCCGCGGGCCGACCGGCACCGCCATCCGCGAGCGGCGCACGCAGGTCAGCCAAGACATCGGCAGCCAGCCGCAGATGGCGCCGTGGCGGGCGGCGGCGCTGGCGCGCGGCTACCGTTCGAGCATTGCGCTGCCGCTGGTCGGCGAGGGCGGGGTGCTCGGTGCGCTGATGCTCTATGCGCCCGCGCCCGATGCCTTCGACGCCGAGGAACTGCGCCTGCTCGAAGAGATGGCCAGCGACCTCGCCTTCGGCGTCGTCACGCTGCGCACGCGCGCCGAGCATGCGGCGGCGAAGGAGAAGATGGCCTTCCTCGCGCACTTCGATCCGCTGACGCACCTGCCGAACCGCGTGCTGCTGCGCGACCGCTTCGAGCAGACGGCGCTCGCCGCCGGCGAGCGCGAGGCGTCGGTGGCGCTGCTCTACCTCGACGTCGACTACTTCCAGAAAGTGAACGATGCCCTCGGCCACGACACCGGCGACCGCTTGCTCGTTGCCATCGCCGAGCGCCTGCGGCAGTGCGTGCCGGCGACCGATACCGTCTGCCGCTTGAGCGCCGACGAATTCCTCGTGCTGCACCCGTGTCCGCAGGGCGCCGGCGAGGCGGCGGCGCTGGCCAACGCCATCCGCGCCACCTTCGGCGAGCCCTTCGCCATCGAGCCGCACCAGATCGGCGTCACCTTCTCGATCGGCATCGCGCTCTATCCCGACGACGGCCGCGATTTCGCGACGCTGTTCAAGTGCGCCGACACCGCGATGCACAGCGCCGAGGAGGCCGGGCGCAACGCCTACCGCTTCTTCACGCCGGAAATGAACGTCGACCTGCGCGAGCAGATGCGCCTCAGCGGCGCGCTGCTGCCGGCGCTGCGCCGCGGCGAATTCGTGCTGCACTACCAGCCGCAGGTGGACATCGCCAGCGGCCGCATCGTCGGCGCCGAGGCGCTGATCCGCTGGCAGCACCCGGAGGACGGGCTGATCCCGCCGGGACGCTTCATCCCGCTCGCCGAGCAGAGCGGGCACATCGTCGACATCGGCGAGTGGGTGCTCAACGAGGCCTGCCGGCAGGCGCGCGCCTGGCGGGACGAGGGGCTGCCGCCGCTGGTCGTCGCCGTGAACCTGTCGGCGCTGCAGTTCAAGCGCAGCCGCGTGGACGAACTGGTCGCCGAAGCGCTGGCGCTCGCCGGGCTGCCGCCGGCGTGCCTGGAACTCGAACTGACCGAATCGATCCTGCTCCAGGACGTGGCGACGACGATGCAGACGCTGCAGGCGCTGAAGGCGACCGGCGTGCACCTGTCGATCGACGACTTCGGCACCGGCTACTCCAGCCTCTCCTACCTGAAGCAGCTGGCCGTGGACAAGCTGAAGATCGACCAGTCCTTCGTCCGCGACATGCTGACCGATGAGGACGGCGCGTCGATCGTGCGCGCCATCATCCAGCTTGGCCACACGCTGCAGCTGACGGTCATCGCCGAGGGCGTCGAGACCGAGGCGCAGCTCGCCTTCCTCGGCGGTTCCGGCTGCGACGAGGTGCAGGGCTACCTGCTCGGTCGGCCGCTGCCGGCCGACGGTTTCGCCGAGTTGCTGCGGCGGCCGCCGGCGCGGTCGCGCTGAGCCGTCTCAATCGTCGGCGCGGCCGGCGAGTTCGGGGAAAAGGATGTCGGTGAAGCCGAAGCGGCTGAGGTCGCGCATGCGCGTCGGGTAGAGCCGGCCGATCAGGTGGTCGCATTCGTGCTGCACGACGCGCGCGTGGAAGTCGGTTGCCGTGCGTTCGATCGGCTGCCCGTCGGGATCGACGCCGCGGTAGCGGATGGCGGCAAAGCGCGGCACCTCGCCGCGCAGGCCGGGCACCGACAGGCAGCCTTCCCAGCCGAGCACTTCCTCGTCGCCGAGCGCCTCGATCACCGGGTTGAGCAGCACCGTCCGCGGCACTGCCTCCGCTGCCGGATAGCGTTCGCTCTTCTCGAAGCCGAAGATCACCAGCTGCAGGCCGACGCCGATCTGCGGCGCCGCCAGCCCGACGCCGCCGGCCGCCGCCATGGTGTCGAACAGGTCGGCGATCAGCGCCTGCAGCTCGGGCGTGGAAAAGCGCTCGACCGGGCGCGCGATGTCGAGCAGGCGCGGGTCGCCCATGCGCAGGACCGGCCGCACGGCCATTTCAGCGCGCCGCCGCCGGCCGCCCGCGCAGCGGGTCGAGCAGCGGTTTCAGGCCGTTGTGGTCGAGCTCCTGCATCAGCTGCAGCAGGCGGCCGATCTCGCCGGGCGGAAAGCCCTCGCGGGCGAACCAGTTGAGGTAGTTGCCGGGCAGGTCGGCGAGCAGGCGGCCCTTGTGCTTGCCGAAGGGCATCGTGCGCGTGACGAGGAGTTCGAGGTCTTGCGGGTTCATGCGGGCGGCGCGATGGAGGCTGTGAGTTGCGGCCGCCAGCATACCACCGGGGCGGGCGGCCGCGCCGTCGCGGCGCGGCCTCTCCCGCTTACTTCTGGATGGCTTCGACCGGGATGTGGATGGTCACTTCGTCGCCGACGTAGGGGGCGTTCTTGCCGGCGTTGAATTCCGAACGCTTGATCTTCGTCACCGCGTTGGCGCCGATCGCCGGCTTCTTCAGCATCGGGTGCGGCATCGCCTGGAACGAGGTGACGGTCAGCGTCACCGGCCGGGTGACGCCCTTGATCGTCAGGTTGCCGTCGATGCTTACCGGCTTGTCGCCGTCGAACTTCACCGCCGTCGACTTGAAGGTGGCGGTCGGATGCTTCGCCGTGTCGAGGTAGTCCTCGCCCTGGATGTGCTCGTTGAACAGCGCGTAGCCGGTGTCGACCGACTTCGCATCGATGACGATGTCGACGCTGGCGGTCTTCGCCGCGCGGTCCCAGACGATGCTGCCGGTGGTCTTGGTGAAGCGGTGCGCCTGCGTCGAGTAGCCGAGGTGGTTGTACTCGAAGCGCGGGAAGGTGTGCGTGCCGTCGATGGTGTAGGTCTCGGGCGCGGCGAAGGCCGGTGCGGCGAGGAACGCGGCGAGGGTGAGGCTGGCGAGGGTCTTCTTCATGGAGTTTCTCCTTGGGGTTGGGTGGGGTTATTTAGCGGCGGCGACGATGCGGAAGCGGATGCGGACTTCGTTGGCGACGGTGCCGACGTCGGCCCAGGCGCCTTCGCCGACGGCGAAGTCGAGGCGCTTGATGACGAGGCTGCCGTCGAAGGTGGCGGCCTTGCCGTCGTGCTTCACGGTGAAGGGCAGCACGGCGTCCTGCGTGCGGCCCTTGATGCTGATCTTGCCGACCGCCTCGTAGCGGTCGCCGCCGAGCGCGCGGACGCCGGACGAGACGAAGCTCGCCGTCGGGAAGGCCTTGGTGTTGAACCACGGCTTGCCGGCGACCTCGTCGTCGGCATCCTGCGAGCCGGCGTCGATGCTGGCCAGTTCGATGTCGATGCGGGCGCTGGCCGCCGTCGGCTTCGCCGGGTCGAAGGCGAGCTTCGCGTCGAACTTGCGGAAGCGGCCGTCGACGGCGACGCCCATCTGCGTCGACGTGAACTCGATCCGGCTCTGCTCGGGGACGAAGCGCGCGTAGTCGACGGCGCCGGCCTGTGTCGCCAGGCCGAGGCCGAGCAGCGCGGCGGCGAGGATGCGTTTGTTCATGGGATCTCCTTGGGGTGGGGGTCAGCGCGAACGGAGGAAGGGCAGCATGCGCGCCAGCACGCCGTCGCGGTCGACGAAATGGTGCTTCAGCGCGGCGCCGGCGTGTGCCAGCACGAGCGCGGCGAAGGTGTAGTTGAGGCTCTTGTGCACCAGCGCCAGCAGGTCGCCGAGTGCCTTGTCCTTGGCCAGCAGGTCGGGCAGCGGCAGCACGCCGAACCACACCGTCTGGAAGCCCTTGGCCGAGCTCATCAGCCAGCCGCTGAGCGGGATCGCCAGCATCAGCAGGTAGAGCAGGTGGTGCGCGCCCTCGGCGGCGACGCGCTGCCAGCGCGGCATCGTCG
>JANJTW010000026.1 GCA_024710925.1 Rhodocyclaceae bacterium
CGAACCCGAGGCGATCCAGGAGGAACTCGACGTCTACAACCCGCTGATTCCCGACGGCAGCAACTGGAAGGCGACCTTCATGATCGAGTACCCGGACGAGAACGAGCGCCGGCAAAAGCTGGCGCAGCTGCACGGCATCGAAAAGGCGGTGTGGATGCAGGTCGCCGACTTCTCGCGCGTGCATCCGGTCGCCAACGAGGACCTCGACCGCGAGACCGAGGACAAGACCGCCGCCGTGCACTTCCTGCGCTTCGAGCTGACACCGGCGATGGTCGCGGCGGTGAAGCAGGGCGCGGCGATCCGCGCCGGCATCGAGCATCCGGGATATCGGGCGGAGCTGACGCTGCCGCCGGCGGTGCGCGACTCGCTGGCCGGCGATCTGCGCTGACGCGGGGCGGCTGCCGCCGCCTGCCCCTGGCGCCGCCGCCGGCATTTCTCCCGCGGCGATGGCTGGCCGCTGGCGCCGCCGCGTCAGCTATCGGAAGACGACGATCCGCTGACTTTCCCGGCCGCCGTGTTCAGCGCGCGCCCGGTCGCATTCGCCGCGCGCTTGATGCCGCGGCCCGCCGCCGACAGCCCGACCTCGATGCCGTAGCCGGCCGCCTCGGCGCCGCGCTGGATGCCGCGCCCGGCGGCCTCGACGCCACGCTTGACGAACTTCACGGTCGCCTCCGCGCCGCGGTCGATGGCCGCGCCGGTCCTTTCCATCACGCCTTCTTCAGCCTGCGCGGCCCCGGCCAGCAGGAAGCCGCAGGCAAGGACGACAAGGGAACGTTTCATTTCCGGCCTCTTTTCCGTGGATATCTGTCGGATAGATACCCGCAACGGGCGCGAAGTTTCGTAGCAGTCGGTAACCGGATGTTGCGAGGGTGCGCGGGGCGCTTCCGGATGGCGGTCAGCGGCGTCAGGCGACCGCTGCTCAGGCGCCCTTCTTCGGGTCGATCAGGCGATGGAACTCTTCGTGCACGTCGAACAGCGGGCCTTCGACATCGGCCACATTCCTGCCGCAGGCGATTTTCAAGGTCGCGATGCTGGCCTGCAGGCCGGATGCGTCGGTCGAGCGAATATCCTTCGCCAGGCGCTCCATGCGGCCGGCCTCGCCACAGGCATCGTGATTGCGCTGCCTGCCCTGCGGCGCATGCCAGACAGGGGCAAGGACGCTGTGGAAGGCGTCGATATCCTTGGGGAAGTGATGATGGTGATGCGCGTGCTCGTGCCGCTCGGCAGCGGCGACGCTGCCGATCATGCACGCAGTCATCGCGGCGATCGCCAGTTTGTTCCGGATGTCGTTCATGGGGGAAGTCGGATCGGGGTTGTTGCGGGGTAAGGGGTTGCTGCAGGCGGCATTGTAAATGCGGGAGGGGGTTGTGGCAGCCATTCGCTGGCTGCTTCGCTTTTTTATGCCGTTGGGGATAGGCGGGGAGTCGGCAATATGGATTTATATCGACCGGATTGAACTTGTCTGTATGCATGCCGAATGCCTGCCAGAAGCAGCTTCCGGCTGTTAGAATTTCCACCGTTTTTGCTTCCGGCAAACCGATCGTCGAACGCTGCAGGGTCTCGTGTATTCCCCTGTATAAGATGCCCTCCCAAAACTCTGCGCCTGTAATTGAACCTTACTCAGTTGGGCGCATGCAGAAAATCACTCAAGCCAGATCGCCCCATGAACGCAGTAGAAATCGAAGCCGCTCTCTCCGATCTGGCGCTTGAGCCTTTCGATGCGGCCGGGTTCCCCTTTGCCTTCCTGGCCGCCTTCGGCAACAACGAAACAGCCCTGAAGCGCCTGCGCAGCGGCAACAACAACGCGTCCGATGTGCCCGGTGGCGTGCTGCTACGTAACAAGATCCACATCGCCGTGTGCGAGGCCGGCACGGTCGGCAAAACCCTCGCTGCCTTGCGCGCCAGCGCGGCTACCGCGAAAGCCAAGGCCAAGTTCATTCTTGCGACCGACGGCCAGACGCTGGAAGCCGAGGATCTCGCCAGCGGCGAAACCATCGCCCCGGCCTATCCCGATTTTCCAAACCATCTCGGTTTCTTCCTGCCGCTCGCCGGCATCTCCACGATCAAGGAGATCAAGGAAAACCCCATCGACGTGCGCGCCACCGGGCGGCTGAACAAACTCTACGTCGAACTGCTACGCGAAAACCCGGACTGGGCGACCAACGAGCGCCGCCCGGACATGAACCACTTCATGGCCCGGCTGGTGTTCTGCTTCTTCGCCGAAGACACCGACATCTTCAACGGCGAAGGGCTGTTCACGCGCACCGTCGAGCAGTTCAGCGAGCGCGACGGCAGCAATACCCATCAGGTGCTGTCCGGCATTTTCCGCGCGATGAACATCAAGCCGGCCGAGCGCGCCGGTGCCGAGCCGCGCCTGCCGGGCTGGTCCGATCAGTTCCCCTATGTAAATGGCGGCCTCTTCTCCGGCAGTACCGAGGTGCCGCGCTTCACCCGCATGGCCCGCACCTACCTGCTGCACGCCGGCACGCTCAACTGGAAACAGATCAACCCCGACATCTTCGGCAGCATGATCCAGGCCGTGGCCGACGACGAGGAGCGCGGCGCGCTCGGCATGCACTACACCAGCGTGCCGAACATCCTCAAGGTGCTGAACCCGCTCTTCCTCGACGACCTGCGCACAGCACTGGCCGAGGCGGACGACAACAAGACGAAGCTCTTGAACCTCAGGAAGCGCATGGCGCGCATACGCGTGTTCGACCCGGCCTGCGGCAGCGGAAATTTTCTCGTCATCGCCTACAAGCAGATGCGCGAGATCGAGGCTGAAATCAACCAGCGCCGGGGCGAACCGGATCGCGCCAGCGACATCCCACTGACCAACTTCCGTGGCATCGAGCTGCGCCATTTCCCCGCCGAGATCGCCCGGCTGGCGCTGATCATCGCCGACTTCCAGTGCGATGTGCTCTATCGCGGGCCGAAGCTGGCGCTGGCGGAATTTCTGCCGCTGTCGGCGGAGAACTGGATCGTCTGTGGCAATGCGCTGCGGCTGGATTGGTTGAGTGTTTGCCCGCCGACCGGAACCGGGGTGAAACTGGTAGCGGATGATTTGTTCGGGTCACCGCTGGACCAGGCAGAAATCGAGTTTGAGAACGAAGGCGGAGAGACCTATATCTGTGGGAATCCCCCGTATGCGGGTAGCTCCAAGCAGACGAAGGAACAAAAGAATGAAATTCAAAGAATATTTCAGCCGCACGGCCTGAAGTATAAGAACCTTGATTACATCGCTGGTTGGTTTTGGTTGGCAGCTGACTACTGCCAGGCGGCGCGGGCTGGGGCTGCATTTGTTACCACGAACTCCATATGCCAAGGGGAGCAAGTCTACCTACTATGGCTGGATTTACTTTCAAAAGGTGTAGAAATCGGTTTCGCGCACTCCTCTTTTAAGTGGAGAAATCTGGCATCCAAAAATGCTGGCGTAACGTGCGTAATTGTGGGAATTCGTCTGATGCAGGCAGGGCGAAAATTTATATTCGCTGAAGACAGCAGAAGAGAAGTTTCCAGAATAAATCCGTACCTCCTGGATTTTGATGATGTGTTCATACCGAGGCACTCAGAGTCTATATCTGGCTTGCCTCGTATGCTGAAAGGAAACCAACCCACAGATGGTGGCAACTTGATCCTCTCCACCGATGCAAGGAATGAATTGCTGCGTAGCAGCCCGTGTGCGGTTGAATTTGTGCGGAAACTATACGGATCAAAGGAATTAATAGATGGTATCGATCGATACTGTCTATGGATTGAAGACCATCACGTTGATTGCGCTCGTAGCATTCCTTCAATTTCTGCAAGATTAAACGGAGTGACGCAAGCTCGCTTGCTCAGCACTGCCGAGTCCACTCGCAAACGTGCGTATGAGTCACACCGTTTCATTCAAATACAAGACTATGGAAAGCGCGCTATCGTCGTTCCGGAGGTTTCGTCTGAAAGGCGTGAGTACATCCCTTGTGGAATAATTTCTGAGAGAGACGTAGCAACAAATAAGCTCTTCACGATTTACGACGCGGATATATACGTGTTCGCGTTGTGCTCGTCGCGACTCCATAGAGTATGGGCCGAAGCAGTTTGTGGAAAACTTGAGGAACGTATTAGTTACTCGAACGTACTTGGGTACAACACCTTCCCCGTCCCCCTGCTCACCGAGCAAAACAAGGCCGATCTGACCCGCTGCGCCGAGAACATCCTGCTCGCCCGCGAAGCGCATTTCCCCGCCACCATCGCCGACCTCTACGATCCGGAGACCATGCCGGAGAACCTGCGCCGGGCGCACGAGGCGAACGACGAGGTGCTGGAGCGCATCTACATCGGCCGTCGTTTCAGGAACGATACCGAGCGGCTGGAGAAGCTGTTCGAGCTGTACACGAAGATGACGGCGGCGGCGAAGGCCAAGCCCGTCGTCAAAACGACGAGAGGGAAAAAAGCATGAGCGACAGCCCCATCAGCCTGACGCCACCTCCCGCGGGTTACGCCGACTGGCTGGGTGACCTGAAGGCGCAGATCCATGAGGCGCAGCAACGCGCCGCGCAGGCCATCAATCTGGAGCTGGTGGTGCTGTACTGGAAAATCGGCAACGCCATCCTGATTCAGCAGGGGCAGCAGGGGTGGGGCGCCAAAGTGGTGGATCGCCTGGCGCATGATCTGCGCGCCACCTTTCCGGACATGCATGGGTTTTCCGTGCGCAACCTCAAATACATGCGGGCGTTTGCCGAGGCCTGGCCGGATGTTCGATTTGTGCAACAGCTGCTGCACAAATTGCCCTGGGGTCACAATCTGGTCTTGCTGGACCGATTGGATACCCCGGAGGAACGGCGCTGGTATGCCGTCAAGGCCATCGAGCATAACTGGTCGCGCAACGTGCTCAACATCCAGATCGAAAGCCGTCTGCAGGCGCGCAGCGGTACGGCGGTCACCAACTTCGAGGCCCGCCTGCCCAAGCCTCAGTCCGACCTCGCCCGCGAGTCGCTGAAAGACCCGTACCGCTTCGACTTTCTCGGTCTCACCGACGAGGCGCAGGAGCGCGAGATCGAGATGGCGCTGGTAAAACACGTCACGGAATTCCTGCTGGAACTGGGCGCGGGCTTTGCGTTCGTCGGTCGGCAAGTGCTGCTGAACGTGGGCGGCGACGAGTTCTTCATCGACCTGCTGTTCTATCACCTCAAGCTGCGCTGCTACGTGGTGATCGAGCTCAAGGGCGGCAAATTCAAGCCCGAGCATCTGGGGCAGCTCGGGTTTTACCTGACTGCCGTGGATCGTCAGGTGAAAGGCGAGCACGACAACCCGACCATCGGCCTCCTGCTCTGCAAGACCAAGAACAAGATCGTGGCCGAGTACGCGCTGGGCGACAAGACGCAGCCGATGGGCGTTGCCGAATACAAGCTGCTCGAATCCCTGCCTGCCGAACTGCAGACCAGCCTGCCGAGCATCGAGCAGATCGAACGTGAGCTGGCGGGCGAAGTCCTGCCCGTCGAAAACGACCCGGAGTGATGACCTCGATGAACAAGCCGACGAGCAATCCCACCAACGCCTACACGCTGCCTTCCGTATCCATCACCACGGCGCGCACCGGCACGTCGAGCAAGGCCAACGAACTCGGCATGCGTGCGATGCAGGAGCGCGCCTATGCGAAGCGCGGCGAGCAGTATCTGCTGATCAAGTCGCCGCCCGCTTCCGGCAAATCCCGCGCCTTGATGTTCGTTGCGCTCGACAAGCTGAACAATCAGGGGCTGCGGCAGGCCGTCATCGTCGTACCGGAACGTTCCATCGGCGGCAGCTTCGCCGACGAGCCGTTGACTCGCTTTGGTTTCTACTGGGACTGGCAGGTGGCGCCGCAGTGGAACCTCTGCAACGCGCCGGGCATCGACGAGGCGCGCGTGGCGAAATCGAAGGTGGATGCGGTGCGCAAGTTTCTCGACAGCGAGGACCGCGTACTGGTGTGCACGCATGCGACCTTCCGCTTCGCGGTGGAGGAGCTGGGCATCGCGGCCTTCGACGAGCGCCTGATCGCCATCGACGAATTCCACCATGTGTCGAGCAATCCGGACAACCGGCTGGGTAGCCAGTTGGGCGAATTCATCGCGCGCGACAAGGTGCATGTGGTGGCCATGACCGGCTCCTATTTCCGCGGCGACAGCGAGGCGGTGCTGGCCCCGGCGGATGAGGCACGCTTCGAGACGGTGACCTACACCTACTACGAGCAGTTGAACGGCTACCGCTGGCTGAAGTCGCTGGATATCGGCTACTTCTTCTACACCGGCCGCTATGTGGAAGCCGTGGAGAAGGTGCTCGACCCGGCGCTGAAAACCATCGTGCACATCCCCAACGTCAATTCGCGCGAAAGCCTGCAGGACAAGGAGCGCGAGGTGAACGAGATCATGCACGCGCTGGGTGAATGGAAGGGTGTGGACCCGGCGACCGGCTTCCATCTGATCCAGACCCCCGACGGTCGGACGCTGAAGGTCGCCGATCTGGTCGACGACAGCGACGCGGCACGGCGAACGCGCGTGCTCGCCGCGCTGAAAGACCCGGCGCAGAAGGAGAATCGCGAGCACGTCGACATCATCATCGCGCTCGGCATGGCGAAGGAGGGCTTCGACTGGATCTGGTGCGAGCATGCCCTGACCATCGGCTATCGCAGCAGCCTGACCGAAATCGTCCAGATCATCGGCCGCGCCACCCGCGATGCGGAGGGCAAGGAGCGGGCGCGCTTCACCAACCTGATCGCCGAACCCGCCGCCGATCAGGGGGCCGTGGCAGAGGCGGTGAACGACATGCTCAAGGCGATTTCGGCCAGCCTGCTGATGGAGCAGGTGCTGGCGCCGCGTTATGAATTCACGCCGAGGAATGCCGGCCCGAAGGAGGGCTTCGACTACGGCGAGCAGGGCTATGTGGCGGGTGGCCACAATATCGGCGTCAACACGGCGACCGGCCAGATTCATCTGGAGATCAACGGGCTGGCCGCACCACAGACGCCGGAGGCAACACGTATCTGCCGGGAAGACCTGAACGAGGTGGTGACCAGCTTCCTGCAGGACAAGACGGTACTGGAGCGCGGCCTGTTCGACATGGAAAACACGCTACCGGAAGAGCTGACGCAGTTGCGCATGGGCAAGATCGTGCGCGAACGCTACCCGGAATTGAGCGACGCCGATCAGGAGGCGATCCGCCAGCATGCCATTGCCGCAATGAACATGACCCAGCAGGCCAAGCTGGCGCTGGCGCAGGCCGATGCGAATGGTGCGAATGGCACAGAACCGGTTCAGGGAAGCACGGCCCTGATCGACGGGGTGCGCAAGTTCATCAACGTGCGCGACCTCGACATCGACCTGATCGACCGCATCAACCCTTTCGACGCTGCCTATGCAGTGCTCGCCAAGGCGATGGATGAAAAGACGCTGCGTCAGGTGCAGGCCAGCATCGCCGCGAAACGGGTCAGCATTCCCGAAGAGGAGGCCCGCGAGCTGGCGAGGCGTGCCCTGCAGTTCAAACAGGAGCGCGGCCGTCTGCCGGACATCAATTCCGCCGATGCCTGGGAGAAGCGCATGGCCGAGGGCGTTGCCGCGCTGGCGCGCTACCGTGCGCAGGCTAAGGCTGCCGAAGCGAAGGAAGCGCCCGCGAATGGCTGAAATGAACGACGACGAACTGCTGGAGGCGCTGGGGGTCGAGGTCGCCCCGCTCCAGCCGTCTAGCCGGACGCCGCGCGAAGAGCGCATCATTGCCGGCTTCGAGGACATCCTGCGCTTTCACAGGACCCATGGTCGCGCGCCAATGCATGGGGAGGGTCGCGACATCTTTGAGCGTTTGTATGCCGTGCGCCTCGACCAGTTGCGCAAGCTGCCGGAGGCGAAAACCCTGCTGGCCGAACTGGACACCCCTGGCTTGTTGTCCGGTGCGACAGTGTTTCCGGTGGATGTTGACGATCTGGATGAAGATGCCTTGCTGGCGGAATTGGGGGTGGCTGCGGATGGTGGCGATGCCTCTGCAGACAAGCGCGACATCACTGTGCTGCGTCATGTCCGTTCCAGTGTGGAAAAACGCGCGGCGGAAGAAATTGCCAGCCGCGTGGCCTGTGCTGATTTCGAGCGTTTCCAGCCGCTCTTTGAGCAAGTCAAACGTGATCTGGAGTCAGGTGCTCGTCAGATGCGCCCGCTGCAGGTAAAGGCTCAGGACGAAATCCAGCAAGGGGCGTTCCTGGTCGTCGGAGGTCAAATTGCCTATGTCGCTGAGGTTGGGGAGGAATTCGCCACCCAGTTCAGCGACAAGCGCTTTGACCGCCGCTTGCGGGTGATTTTCGACAACGGGACGGAAAACAATGTCCTGCAGCGTTCGTTGCAGCGCGCTCTCCACCGTGACGAACGGGCGCGTCTGATCGTCGAACCCGAATCGGGCCTATTGTTCGGGGATGCAGTCGACGAAGGCGACGTTGAGAGCGGCACGATCTATGTGCTTCGCAGCAAGTCGACGCATCCCTTCATCGCAGAACACCGCGAGTTGGTTCACAAGATCGGAGTCACTGGCGGGAACGTTGAATCCCGCATTGCCGGTGCGGAAAAGGATGCCACCTACCTGCTGGCTGGCGTGGAAGTCGTTGCAGCCTACAAGCTTCACAATATCAATCGCTCCGGGCTAGAACATCTTTTTCATCGCTTGTTCGGCGCGGCACAGATCGACCTGACAATCGAGGATCGATTCGGGCATCCGGTAAAGCCGAGGGAGTGGTTTCTGGTGCCGCTCCATGTGATCGATGAAGCGGTCCAGCGAATTCGAGACGGGTCGATAACTGATGTGGTCTATGATCCGAATACGGCTCGATTGGTAGGTTGAGGATTCGCTGCCTCAGTAATTTGCCGTGTTTGCTTTGTTCTACACAACATGCTGAAGCTGATGATGTGAGAGTGATTGAGGCACCTTGATTCGAAAAGTGCCGATCCGCACCACTCCTTAATGCCCTGGTCTACCCCTTCCCACCCCGCCGCAGCATCTCCAGATAAAGCCCTTCCACCCGCTCGCGCGCCCACGGCGTGCGGCGGAGGAACTTGAGGCTGGAGGCGATGCTCGGGTCCTGGTTGAAGCAGCGGATGTCGATGCGGTCGCCCAGGCCCTGCCAGCCGTAGAAGGCGACCAGTTCGTTCAGCAGC
>JANJTW010000035.1 GCA_024710925.1 Rhodocyclaceae bacterium
TCGTTCTCGAAGAACTTCTCGCTCTACGGCGAGCGCGTCGGCGCCCTCTCCATCGTCACCGCCAGCAAGGACGAAGCCGCCCGCGTGCTGTCGCAGGTCAAGCGCGTCATCCGCACCAACTACTCGAACCCGCCGATCCACGGCGGCGCGCTAGTTGCCGCGGTGCTCTCGTCGCCGGAACTGCGCGCGATGTGGGAGCAGGAGCTCGCCGGCATGCGCGACCGTATCCGCGCCATGCGTACCGGCCTCGTCGACGCGATCAAGGCGGCCGGCGTGCAGCAGGACTTCTCGTTCGTGGTGAAGCAGCGCGGCATGTTCTCCTACACCGGCCTCTCCGCCGCGCAGGTCGAAACGCTGAGAAGCGATTTCGGCATCTACGCCGTGTCCACCGGCCGTATCTGCCTGGCTGCGCTGAACACGAAGAACATCGGCTATGTCGCCGAGGCGATTGCCAAGGTGCTCTGAGTTCCACAGCCCCCCACACGAAAACGCCGGCGCAAGCCGGCGTTTTCATGTCCCGGGAAGGACGGGCCGGCTAACGGCCGCCGCGCAACACCGGGCTGCGCAGCGTCGCACCGAGCGCAACCGGCATGCGAACGACCGCCGCAGAGCCGCGCATCTCGACGTCGAGACGGCCGGACAGCTTGCCGCCGTGCGCGATCTCCAGCGCACCGCCGGCATGCAGCGCCCCCGAACTCAGCGCGATCTCGCTGAGGCGGAGCGACTCGAAGGTCATGCCGAAACGCCCGGCAAGACGCTCGTAGCGCGTGGCACCGCCGGCGACGGTGCCCTTGCCGGCACGCCGTACGGCCTCGACCAGATCGAAGCCGCCGAGCGAGCCGCGCTGCATGGCGAACTCGCCGCTGGCGACGAGCGTCTTGAGCAGCCCGCGCCAGTCGTCGGCCGTCGCAGAAAGGCCGAACGTGCCGGCAAGCTCGCCATCGAACTGCTCCGGATAGCCCAACGCCGCCGTCAATCGCCGCAGCCCCATGTGCTTGACCTCGAATTGGCCGGAAAGCCGCCACGGCTGCAGGCGCTCCACCTGCAAGCCCCCCTGCACGGCCCCGTCGAAGATCCGCGCATCGAGGCTGCCGATCTGCAGCGAGCGCCCGTCCCAGGCAAGCCGTCCCTGTAGCGAATCGAAGCGGTACGGCGAATCCGGCAGCGGTTGCCAGCCGTAGCCCTCGAAATCGACCGCGACGCCAGTTCCGGCGCTACGCATCAGCAAGCGCAACGAACGGTCAGGATTGTGCAGGGCGAGCGCTGGAGCGGCGCCGGCTTCGCCAAGCTGCGATTCCCCCTGCAGGTCGGCGAGGAGCAACCCCGGCAAGGAAAGCTGCAGGCGACTGAAGGCGACGCTGCGAACCGCAGCCGGCGCGTCCGGCCGAAGCGCCTCCGCCAGCGCTTTCGGCAGCACGACAATGGCGCTGCCGTCAATGCTTGCCGCCTCGACCTCGACACTGGCGAATGCCGGCCGCGCACCAAGCAGCGACAGCCATTCCGGCAGCAGCCGGATACGTGCGGCGCGCACGCTCTCACCGTCGCCCACGGCGACCCCTTCGAGGACAATGGCCGGCCGCGGCGACAAGCTGGCGCCGATCTGCCGGACGTACGCCGGCTGGCCGAGAAGCCGGCTCAGTTCCCCCTCGACGGCCGGCCGGTAGCGATCGTACGGGAAGACGAGAAAAACAAGCCCGGGCAGGATGACCAGAACGGCGGCGGCAATCGCCAGCAACAGCGACCGCGAGAGATAGAGCCGACGGCCTCCGTCGCGCCGCACCGGCCCGATCGGCTCGCCCTCGTCCGGGCGCCCGGACTGTCCGGCGAGGTCCGGGCGAGCCACGCCCTCGGCCGCCAGCTTGGGCGACGGGGGCGCGAGCGACGACGGCCCGAAGCCGGACGGAAAAGCCGGCGCCGGTAGCACGGATGCGGGGCCGATCGAGAAAGGCTCGGGCACCGTACGCACGCCGGAAGCCGGCACGCTCGCCGGTTCGCCCGGCACCAGCCGTTGCACCGCCGCCGCCCGGATCTCCTCCGCCGCCGCCCGGTCCGGCTCGACAGGCGCAACCGCTTCCGGCTCGTCCGAAAGCGGCGCGATCAGACCGTCGCGTTCGAGTTCCTGCAAGGCAGTGTCGACCAGTTGCGGATTGCCCGCCTTTTCGCACAGATCGGCAACGGAAGACCGCCCGTCGACGAGAATCAGCACCATGCGCATGGTCCTTTGCACGACGCGGGTCCGTTGCCTGACCGCCGCCTCGCCGGCGGGCGTTTTCCTGTAGATGAGATTTGCGTCCATTTTTATCAAAAAAGTTGACGGGCGCCCCGTAAGTGTCTATTATGCGCGCTTCCTGATCCCCGATAGCTCAGTCGGTAGAGCGCCGGACTGTTAATCCGTAGGTCCCTGGTTCGAGCCCAGGTCGGGGAGCCAGCCGAAACTTGATGAAAGGCCTTCTTGCGAAGGCCTTTTTTCATTTCTGCGGCAAATTCCATGTTTTCCCCCTTTTTTCCCGCTGCGGAGGATGGTAGCACACCGCCCTAGGCCGGCAGGTCGCGCGTCACCTGTCGGCGCAGCAGCTCGCAGGCGGAGCGATGGCGGGCGCGCAAGCGCGGATCGGCGAGGACCGCCCCCAGCGTCTCGCCGATAACCGCCACCAGCCCGAGCACGGGCAGGACCAGCACCAGGCCGGCGACGCCGGCGACGGCCCCGCCGGCGAAGATCATCAGCACGGTCAGCAGCGGGTGCATGTGCAGGCTCCGGCCGACGGTCGCCGGCATGAAGACGAAATCGTCCAGCAGGCGCACGGCGACGAACAGCGCGATCGCCGCGTAGGCCACCGACGGCGAGCCGGGATGGTCGGTCGCCGCGACAAGGACGACCAGCAGGCAGCCGGCGATGGAGCCGACGTACGGCACCCAGGCCAGCACGGCGGTGACAATGCCAAGCAGCAGCGGCGACGACACGCCGATCAGCCAGAGACCGGCGGCGAGGCAGACGGCATCGAGCGCAGTGAGCTTGATCAGCCCCTGGAAGTACCCCTTGGCCGTACGGTCGAGCTGGTCGAGCAGTTGCAGCGTGCGCTCGAAGAAGGCATTCGGCACCGCGCGGATGAGGAAGCGCTTGAAGCGCCAGCCGTCGCGGAGCATGAAGAAGGCGAGGAAGGGAACCAGCAGCAGCGAAGGAAACCAGGTTGCCACCGTCAGTGCCGCACCGGCAAGGTGGCGGGACGCGAAGTTCTCGATATGGTCGGTCAAGCCGGCCATCGCCGTTTCGCCGAGCTGGGCGCGCGCGACAAAGGCGAAATTGGCTTCCAGCCAGGCTAGGGTATCGCCGAGGAAGCGCACGCCCCCCTCCAGGTAGCGGCCGCCGCCGGCCTGCAGCGCCGACAGCTGCGCGCCGAACCACGGCATGCTGAACGCCATCGCCAGCCCGAGCACGGCAAAAATGCCGACACTGACGACGACAGCGGCAGCGTCGTGCGACACGCCGCGCAACAGCAGGCGGCGCTGCAGCGGCAGCACCAGGTAGTAGGCAATCAGCGCGAACAGGAAAGGCACCACCAGCCACAGCACCTTCTGGAAGACGACCAGCAGCAGGCAGGTGGCGGCGAGCACCAGCACCCAGACGAGCGGTCCGGCGGCATGGCGCGGGCGGCTCACGGACGCGCCCCGGCCGCGGTCATCCGGCGGACGATCGCCGCGTAGTGGCGGACGAGCTGGAAGGAGATCTTGGCGGCGATGGCTGCATGCGACTCCATCAGCGCCAGGAAGTCGCCGCGAAACATCACCCCGAGCGTGCACTCGGCCGCCGCGCGGGCCTGCGCCGAGCGCGGGCCGCCATCGACCAGCGCCAGTTCGCCGAAGACGGCGCCGGCACCGAGCGTGGCGATGGGATGACCGGCGTCGCCCTGGCGGCAGATGACGACTTCGCCGGAATGAATGAAATAGATGGCCTGACCTTCCTCGCCCTCGTCGAAGATCACTTCCCCGGCAAGCATCCCGCGCTCGTGTACGAGCGCGGCAACGATCTTCAGCTCGCGCGGCGAAAGCCCGGCGAAGAGCGGCAGCGAGGCAAGATGCGGGAAGGCTCCCGCCGGTTTGTTGGCAGCACCGAACAATCGAAACACGCGAGGATTCCCTTGGCAGCGAGACGCCGCCAATTCTATGGGAAAGGCCATGACGACACCATCGCCATGGCCGGCCGCCGCAGCCGGCGGACCGCTGTCCGGCCCGCCGCGATGGCTGGACTCAGCGGGCCTCGATAACGGCGCAGGCGACGCGGGCGCCGGAGTTGCCGGTCGGCTGCGTCGTATAGTCGTCGGGCGCGGCGTGGACGATGAGGCCGCGGCCGATGACATCGCTCTCCCCGTGGCCGATCGTCAGCCCGGCCAGCCGGATGGTCAGCATGGCGTTGCCGGAGGCATCGG
Organism: Rhodocyclaceae bacterium; assembly: GCA_024710925.1. Classification (GTDB taxonomy): domain Bacteria; phylum Pseudomonadota; class Gammaproteobacteria; order Burkholderiales; family Rhodocyclaceae; genus Proximibacter. The sequence goes on from JANJTW010000035.1 coordinate 4,425, forward strand.
CCATCAGCTGCGGCAGATCGCCGGCATGGTGTTCGCCCTGCCCGGGATCGCCGTGGGCATGCCCGACCGGGTTGAAATGGGCGCCGGCGCTGGTCGCATCCGGGGCGCTGCAGTCGCCCTTCTCGTGAATATGGAAGCCGTGGGCACCCGGCGTCAGGTTGCCGACCATAGCCACGACCTCGGTCCCGTCGCTCTTCGGACGGAAGCTGACGAAGCCGGTGACCTTGTTGCCCTGAGTCGGTTCAAGCCGCGCCTCGGCACGGGGGCCGCCGCTGCTGCTGGCACAGCCGGCCAGTGCGGCGACAGCGGCCACTAGCGGGAGAAAGGCGAATTTCCGGAAGTTTTTCATCTTTTGATTCTCCTCAGAAGTTATGAACCATGCTTGGCTATAATCTGTCGGATCGTGGTCCGCCGGTCCGTCCACCCGAGACACCCAGCCCGAAGATTGGTTCCATGCGAAATGAATCCCTGAACCCGGAAGCACCGGCCCCCGCCCTTGCCGCGCAGGGGCCGACGACGACGCGGGAAAGCTCGCGCCACGCCGCCGGCACGCTGATCGACAAGTACGGACGGCATATCACCTATATCCGCCTGTCGATCACCGACCGCTGCGACTTCCGCTGCACCTACTGCATGGCCGAGGAGATGGAATTCCTGCCGCGCGACAAGGTGCTGTCGCTGGAGGAGTGCCTGCGCGTCGTGCGCACCTTCGTCGGGCTGGGCGTGACCAAAGTGCGTATCACCGGCGGCGAGCCGCTGGTGCGGCGCAACGTGCTCTGGTTGCTGGAGCGCATCGCGGCGCTCGACGGCCTGAAGGAACTGGTGCTGACGACCAACGGCTCGCAGCTCGAACGCTACGCCGCCGACCTGAAGCAGGCCGGCGTCCGGCGCATCAACGTCAGCCTCGACACGCTGCGCGCCGACCGCTTCAAGGCCATCACGCGCATCGGCGAACTCGACAAGGTGCTGCGCGGCATCGACGCCGCCGGCGCCGCCGGCTTTTCGCGCACCAAGCTGAACACGGTGATGATGCGCGGCACCAACGACGACGAATTCGTCGACCTCGTCCGCTACGCGATGGCGCGCGACCTGAATATCTCGTTCATCGAGGAAATGCCGCTCGGCGACGTCGGCCACGGCCGCAGCGGCACCTATTTCGGCAGCGAGGAGGCCCTCGCCCTGCTCGCCCCACACTTCGAGCTGCTGCCGACGGTCGAAAGCACCGGCGGCCCGGCGCGCTACTGGCGCATCCCCGGCAGCGAGACGCGCGTCGGTTTTATCTCGCCGCACAGCCACAATTTCTGCGACAGCTGCAACCGCGTGCGCATTACCGCGCAGGGCGAACTCTACCCCTGTCTGGGCCAGAACGATGCGATGAACCTGCTGCCGCTGCTGCGCGCCGGCGACGACGATGCGCCGCTGCACGAGGCGATCGTGCGCTCGATGGGGATCAAGCCGAAGGAACACAACTTCACCGAACAGCTGGACGCGCCGAAGGTCGTCCGCTTCATGTCGATGACCGGCGGCTGAGGCCGCCGGGAGTGCTAGAACAACTCCGAATCGCCGTAGGCGATGTCCTTGAAGACGCCGGTACGCACCAGATCCTCGTATTCGCAGACGCGGTTGCGCCCCTGCCGCTTCGCCTCGTAGAGGCTGCGGTCGGCGCGCGAGAGAACCTCCTGCGGCAGGAAATCGGGATTGGCCCGGCAGTAACCGATGCTGATCGTCAGCTTCTCGACGCGCGGGAAGGCATGCGTCTCGACGGTATGGCGGACGCGCTCGAAGATATTGCCGGCATCGGCATCGTTCTCCGCCGAGATGATGGCGACGAATTCCTCGCCGCCGTAGCGGTAGAGCAGGTCCGAACTGCGGAAGGTGTTGCACATCAGGCGTGAGGCGAGCAGCAGGATTTCGTCGCCGACGATGTGCCCGTGCAGGTCGTTGATCTGCTTGAAGTGGTCGATGTCGATCACCGCCAGCCAGTAGCGGTTGGTCGGCGACGCCCGCCGGCCACCGCTCTGCTCGCTGTAGCTGACCGGGCGGCCGAGCGCCGTCCACAGCCGGTCGAAACTGTTCTCCAGCGCCTGCCGGTTGAACAGGCCGGTGAGCCGGTCGCGCATGCTGACGTCGAGCAGCGC
>JANJTW010000041.1 GCA_024710925.1 Rhodocyclaceae bacterium
CCAGGCCGCCACCAGCGCCAGCGAAACGACCAGCCAGACCGCCAGCTGCGCCGTCAGCCCGACAGTGAACAGCGCCACCATCGCCGCCACCGCCAGCGCGCCGACGCCGAACCAGATCAGCACGAACGACGGCACCACCAGTTCCGCAACGATCAGCGCGATGCCGCCGACCGCCCAGTGCCACCATGCGAGTTCCATGCGATTCTCCTGAGTGAGTGGGCCGCTGTTATTACAGCCGCCCAATTGAGCATTGTATGCCGCGAGAGTGTTTCATTTGCTTGTGCCGTGGCTCGTTACGTGAAGACACTAAAGCAGTCCTCTCCGCGATGTTAGAGCGCGCGGTTGTAGCCACAATGGGAAAGTTGCAGCACGCGCAGTAGCGGATAGTTTTCGGATATGGCACTGCGGCAAGCAACACCACATTCGACAACCTTTGCACGAACCTCCGCGACAAATTCATCAATGGACATGATTTGGCCGCCGGCAATGGTGTCTCGGCCTTTCGGGTGAGAAGGAAACACGGCGATTTGACGCAGTGGAGTTTCTGGCGGCAGCCAAGAGAACACTTCTGCAAATATCAACTTTCTTGCTGCAGCAAATTTTTTGGCGTATCTGACTTCGCGCATATCCCATGTGTGGGCATCTACCGACGGCTCGTAATGAACAAGATCGCCGTTGTGCGGGTTGAAGCCGATTACATCGAGTTCCATCTCCCATCCGCCATGCCTCAAGCGGCCAACCTTTGTATTTCGACGGACCAGATACCCTTGCCAGTCAAGGTACTCAACGATGAGCGATTCGAGGTGAGACATGGTGCGCTCTATGAAGGGGGTAGAAGAATCGCCAGTGTGTCGCCCATAACCTCACCACCATGGCGTGCGGGATCGAAACGTGACAGGCGTTGTTCAAGGGAGGGTAGCGTATCGCCCGCAGCCGAGACGATTGCGAGCCCGTAATCCGCAGAGGTCCGCGTTTGTCCGGAAGCAATGGGAAACGGCCCCTGACGCTCCTTCAGGCCGCTTGTTCCTTCGATTTTGGGGCGCGCCATCTGCTTAACGCTGAACCGCTTCCGCATGCAGCTTCAGCCCCAGCGCCGCCATGACTTTCAGTACCGTATCGAAACTCGGGGCACGGTCGCCGGACAGCGCCTTGTAAAGGCTTTCGCGCGAGAGGCCAGCGTCGCGGGCGACCTGCGACATGCCCTTGGCACGGGCGATGTCGCCCAGCGCCTTGGCGATGAATGCCGCATCGCCGTCGGCTTCCTCGATGCACGCTTCGAGATATTCGGCCATTTCTTCCGGAGTGCGGAGATGTTCGGCGACGTCGTAACGGGTGGTTTCTGTCTTGGCCATGTTCATTCCTTCAGGTTTCGCGCCAATCGCAATGCGGTCTTGATGTCCGTCGCCTGCGTCGATTTGTCGCCGCCTGCCAGCAGGATGACAAGCTCCTGGCCGCGCCGGGTGAAATACACCCGGTAGCCCGGGCCGTAGTCGATGCGCAATTCGGAGACGCCTTCGCCGACGGGTTTCACGTCGCCGGGATTGCCGGCCGCAAGCCGCTCGATCCTGACCAGAATGCGGGCGCGGCCTTTTAGGTCGCGCAGGTCGTCGATCCAGGCTGCGTAGACATCGGTTTTGCGAATTTGGAGCATGAACAGACTGTAGCCAGCTGGCTACATTTTGTCAATGCAAGAAGTGTGGCGCCAACCGTGCGCACAGAGGAGGTCATCGAAAAAGAGGGATAATCCCGAACTCGAAAATCCCGCCGCTCCGCGCCTCCGAGCCCGATGAAAGTCACCCTCGTCCATCCCGCCGGTTTCAACTTCGTTCCGGGTCAGCCCGATTTCTCGGTGCTCGCCAATCGCATGGCGCCGATCGGCATCCTGCAGCTGGCCGCCTGGCTGGAGAAGCACGGGCATCCGACGGCGGTGCATGACTGCCTCGGCCCGTACGCGCCGCCGACCATCGCCGAGAATGCGGAACTCATCCTCGCCACCGACCCGGAGCTGGTCGGCTTCTCGGCGACCACCTCGGGCTTCATGGATGCGCTGGAGATCGCCGCGCTGATCAGGGCGCGCCGGCCGGACATCAAGATCGTCTTCGGCAACGTGCATGTTTCGTCGCTCGGGGCGCCGGTGCTGGAGGAGTACCCGGAGATCGACTACCTGTGCATCGGCGAGGGCGAGGGGCTGCTGCTCGATCTGGCCGAGGGCAAGCCGCTGGCGGAGATCGGCAACCTCGTCTGGCGTGACGCGGAGAACGGCGGCCGTATCGTCACCAATCCGCGCCGCAACCGCATCCTCGACCTCGACGAGCTGCCCTTCCCGGCCTACGAGAAGCTGGCCGGTTTTCCGCAGGGTTACCACCTGCCGCTGTTCGCCTACGCGAAGCGCTACGGGGCGACGATGATCACCTCGCGCGGCTGCCCCTACACCTGCTCGTTCTGCGACCGCACGGTGTTCGAGCGGCTGTACAAGGTGAACTCGGCGCAGTACGTGTACGACCACATGAAGCACCTGCGCGACCACTTCGGCGTGCACCACATCAACTTCTACGACGACCTGTTCACGGCGCAGAAGAAGCGCGTCTTCGAGCTGTGCGAGCTGCTCATCGAGAAGCCGCTGGGCATGCAGTTCAACTGCGCGATCCGCACCGGCCACACTTCCGACGAGATGCTCGCGAAGCTCAAGCAGGCCGGCGCGCTGATGGTGTCGATGGGCATCGAGTCGGCCGACCCGGAGATGATGGCGCGGCACAAGGCCGGTGTGACGCTCGACGCGGTGAAGAAGACCGTCGAACAGATCCATGCCGCCGGCCTGCGCGCCAAGGGTCTGTTCATCTTCGGCATGCCCGGCGAGACACCGGAGACGATCAAGGCGACCAGCGACTTCATCCTCTCGCTCGACCTCGACGAGATGAACATGACCAAGTTCAGCCCGCTGCACGGTGCGCCGATCTGGGACGAATGCGTCAGCGGCAGGAGCGGCGATTTCGTCGAGGACTGGCGGCTGATGAACTGCCTCAACTTCGTCTTCAAGCCGCACGGCTTCGAGTCGCGCGAGCAGATGGACGCGCTCTACAACTGGCACGTGCGCCGCTTCTACGACAGCAAAGGCTATCGCCGCCGCTTCGCGAAACGGCTGTGGCAGCACCGCTGGAGCCTGTGGCACATCCTCAGGCACCTGCCGCAGACGATCGCCGCCGCGCGCTATTTCAGCGCCAACAAGGAGCAGCTGGAGCAGGCGAAGCGCGAGTTCCGGCGCCACCCGCGGCAGCCGGTCGGCATGCGGCCGGTGCTGAGCCCCGAGCTGCAGGCCGACGCCATTGCCGCGATGTCGCCGGTGAAGGTGTCGCGGCGGCCGAAGGCGGCGGCTGCTTCGACCTGCGGCTCGTCGGCAACGGCTTCGGCGCCCGCATCGGCGGTATAATGCCGGCCGGTTTTTCCGGGGTGGTTTCCGCAACAAAAACAACAGCGAAGACCGCCGTTTCCGCGTCGGCCGGAAAACCAGGGGAGAGGGAATGGGAATGCGACATGCGGGCAGCTGCTGAAACGAATGGCGCGAACGCCATGAACGATTGCGACGTGCTGGTCATCGGCGGCGGCCCGGCCGGCTGCACGGTGGCGCCGTTGCTCGCCGAGAAGGGCTACAAGGTGGTCGTGCTCGAACGCGCCCGCCACCCGCGCTTCCACATCGGCGAATCGCTGCTGCCGGCGAACCTGCCGCTGTTCGAGCGGCTCGGCATCGCCGACGAGGTGCGCGCGATCGGCATGGAGAAGTGGTCGGCCGAGTTCGTCTCGCCCTGGCACGCGCACAAGCAGGTCTTCAACTTCGCCGAGGCCTGGGACAAGTCGATGCCCTACGCCTACCAGGTGCTGCGTTCGAAGTTCGACGAGATCCTGATCCGCAACGCGGCGAAGCAGGGCGTCGATGTGCACGAAGGCTGCAAGGCGACGGCGGTCGATTTCGCCGCGGATGAAAATGACGGCGTGACCGTCAGCGCCCGCCACGACGACGGTCGCGAGCAACAGTGGCGCGCGCGCTTCCTGGTCGACGCCTCCGGCCGCGACACCTTCCTCGCCAACCGCTTCCAGATCAAGCACCGCAACCCGAAGCACAACAGCTCGGCGATCTACGGCCACTTCAAGGGCGCGCGCCGGCACGAGGGCAAGGCCGCCGGCAACATCACCATCTTCTGGTTCGACTACGGCTGGTTCTGGTTCATCCCGATGCAGGACGACATCACCAGCATCGGCATGGTCACCTGGCCGCACTTCATCAAGACGCGCGGCGAACGCAGCCTGCAGCAGTTCCTGCTGGACGGCATCGCGATGTGCCCGGCGCTGGCCGAGCGACTGGCCGACGCGACCCTGTGCAACGAGGTCGAGGCCACCGGCAACTTCTCCTACGTCTCCGAGCGCAACCACGGCAAGAACTATGTGCTGCTCGGCGATGCCTACGCCTTCATCGACCCGGTGTTCTCGTCCGGCGTGCTGCTGGCGATGAACAGCGGCCTGATGGCGGCGGAAGCCATCGACGCCTGCCTGGCGAAACCGGAAACCGCCGCCGCCGCGCTGCGCGAGTTCGACCGCAAGATGAAGCACGGGCCGAAGGAATTCTCGTGGTTCATCTACCGCGTCACCAACCCGATCATGCGCGAGCTGTTCATGGGCCCGCGCAACATCTTCCGGGTCAAGGAGGCGCTGCTCTCGGTGCTCGCCGGCGACATCTTCGGCAAGACGCCGATCTGGCGCTCGGTGTTCGCCTTCAAGGC